>NZ_JBYOKO010000117.1:0-200 GCF_057799275.1 Chryseobacterium sp. 14P4.3.2 | reverse complement strand
GGCTTACCAATGCTTTTTATAAAGAACCCACAACCGGAGTCAGCGGTAATTTTGACGAATACCTGACCTATGACCTGAATGGAAACATCAGTAATCTCAAACGTACAGCGGCATCTATGCCAGGGAACACAGCTACTTTGGTAGATGATCTTGATTATATCTATAATGGCAACCGCCTGACTCAGGTGATCGAAAATGCG
>NZ_JBYOKO010000116.1:0-202 GCF_057799275.1 Chryseobacterium sp. 14P4.3.2 | reverse complement strand
ATTTCTCAGACATGGCATCCATTGCTCCCCATCTTCCCAGATCAGGCATCATCATCCTTGCACCGTAATCATACATTCCCGTCTCTTGTAATTCCTTTCCGTTGTATTTGTAACTGTAGAAACTACCAAAGTTAGAAGTACCAAACGACCCTGAGATATGGTTTAAACCAAAAGGATAGTAATTGTTGGTGTCAATAATTTC
>NZ_JBYOKO010000115.1:0-206 GCF_057799275.1 Chryseobacterium sp. 14P4.3.2 | reverse complement strand
CGAAAAATCATTTATACCACAAATTTAATTGAAAATCTCAACGGAAAAATCAGAAAATACACCAAAAACAAAATGTCTTTTCCTACAGATGATGCCGTAATGAAATCAGTGTATCTCGCTTTAAAAGAATCTACTAAAAAATGGACCATGCCAATTCAAAATTGGGGTATTGTTCTTAACCAGTTTATGCTTATTTTTGAACAAAG
>NZ_JBYOKO010000114.1:0-211 GCF_057799275.1 Chryseobacterium sp. 14P4.3.2 | reverse complement strand
TATAAAGTTTAAATAGATTCCTTTTTGTGGAAAAATATAACCATAAAGATCTTACACAAAGGGCTTTAAAAGAATACCAGAGTTATCCACAATGAGTGTTGATAATTATACAGAGGGAAGTGAGGGCCTACATATCTATATCGTAAATGCTTAAGTTTATAAATAAGTGGTAAAAATGCTTTGGGTATTCTAGAGTAAATACAATGGAGAA
>NZ_JBYOKO010000113.1:0-214 GCF_057799275.1 Chryseobacterium sp. 14P4.3.2 | reverse complement strand
AGCTTTGTTATACTACCTCCTTCATTTAGTTGTGCATAAGCCGAGATACTTCCTCCATCTACACTTACATTTGAGAATATTGTTCCATTTTTAGCAAAACCGGTTATACCTGCCATTCGCATTGCCTTTTCTAAAGTAGTAATACCAGCTTCATATCTCCACTTTCCATCAAGTCCTCTGATCCAATCATCTGTTCCAAAACCAGAAAAATTAA
>NZ_JBYOKO010000112.1:0-216 GCF_057799275.1 Chryseobacterium sp. 14P4.3.2 | reverse complement strand
GAAGTCTGTACAATATAACTACCTGAATCTTTCTGATCAGTATGTGATCCACCAGAATAGCTTTGGAAAGCCAACCTATAGTACTATCAATTACCTTTACCGTGCTGACGGAACCAAGCTTCGTAAAACGTTTTCTTCTTCCTCACCAAGAGGATCAACCTCAACCCGCATCACAGACTATCTGGACGGTTTTCAGTACAGCTACTTTGAAGGCGG
>NZ_JBYOKO010000111.1:0-216 GCF_057799275.1 Chryseobacterium sp. 14P4.3.2 | reverse complement strand
ACACCTTCAAAGTAGCTGTACTGAAAACCGTCCAGATAGTCTGTGATGCGGGTTGAAGTTGATCCTCTTGGAGGGGTAGAAGAAAACGTTTTACGAAGCTTGGTTCCGTCAGCACGGTAAAGGTAATTGATAGTACTATAGGTTGGCTTTCCAAAGCTATTCTGGTGGATCATATACTGATCAGAAAGATTCAGGTAGTTATATTGTACAGACTTT
>NZ_JBYOKO010000110.1:0-217 GCF_057799275.1 Chryseobacterium sp. 14P4.3.2 | reverse complement strand
CGACCTGAATGGAAACATCAGTAATCTCAAACGTACAGCGGCAGCTATGCCAGGAAACACAGCTACTTTGGTAGATAATCTTGATTATATCTATAATAGCAACCGCCTGACCCAGGTGATCGAAAATGCTATGAATGATACCGGTTATGAAGGAGGTAATAATATCATAGATTATGACCTGAACGGAAGTATGACCACCATGAAGGATAAAGGGATA
>NZ_JBYOKO010000109.1:0-218 GCF_057799275.1 Chryseobacterium sp. 14P4.3.2 | reverse complement strand
GATTTTGTACCAACTTCAGAAGGTTTTTATAGCTTTACAGAAAATCGCTATATTTACCAATATAAAGATCATTTAGGAAATGCAAGAGTAAGTTATGCTAAAAATAGTGAAGGCAACATTGAAATTACAGATACGAATAACTACTACGCTTTTGGAGCAAACCACATAGGCGGAACTAAATCCAGTTTAGGAGGATATAAAGGCTACAAGTACAACGG
>NZ_JBYOKO010000108.1:0-221 GCF_057799275.1 Chryseobacterium sp. 14P4.3.2 | reverse complement strand
CAATAGCCAGCCTAGGGAACCCAAAAGAGGAGGGTCAAGAAGGATTGGATCCTTAAATGCCTCCTGTTCATAGGCTACACTTGTTCTACACCATAAGCAAGGCTGTACAGTTTCCAAAAAACTATATTGAAAACCGTCTAAATAATCAGTATATGAATATGAGGTAGATTGACCTCTTCCTCCTCCTGATTTATTTGTTTTTCGGAGTTTTGTTCCGTCAG
>NZ_JBYOKO010000107.1:0-228 GCF_057799275.1 Chryseobacterium sp. 14P4.3.2 | reverse complement strand
TTACACTTTATTTTCAGATAAAAAACAGAACACGTTTTACAACACAAAACCACTGCTCAATAGCAGTGGTCTTGTTATTATTATTTCACCACACGATGCAATTTTGCGTTAGCGAGGGAAAATGTTCCGTCGATTGACCTGGCTACAAAAATTGCGAATGCTTCAGGCGTCACCTTAGATTATCTCGTAAAAGATGGACTGTATGAGCCACTCTTAATAAACTAAAAG
>NZ_JBYOKO010000106.1:0-231 GCF_057799275.1 Chryseobacterium sp. 14P4.3.2 | reverse complement strand
AGAGAAGATCTGGAAATAAACTTTAAAATTTTAGATAATAAAATTTGTGAGTTAAAAAGAAGTTCTTATCTTTGCATTCCCAAATAGGGGAGCGCAGGAGTATCGGGATTGAGGTTAAGGAAGGGAGTTAAGGTTACTTAAAAAACTTTAAATTTTTCTTTCAAAACATTTGGTCATAACGAAATAAAGTTTTACTTTTGCACTCGCAAATATGGAGCGCCACTGACAGAA
>NZ_JBYOKO010000105.1:0-231 GCF_057799275.1 Chryseobacterium sp. 14P4.3.2 | reverse complement strand
TAAGCGAGGTAGAAGCAATTAATAAATCGAGCTGTGACTAATCACGAAGATAATAATTTTTGAAAGCAATTCACAACTAGTTATCAGAATATCTGTAGTTGCGCTGCGCTGTGACTAATCACGAAGATAATAATTTTTGAAAGCAATTCACAACTAGTTATCAGAATATCTGTAGTTGCGCTGCGCTGTGACTAATCACGAAGATAATAATTTTTGAAAGCAATTCACAAC
>NZ_JBYOKO010000104.1:0-237 GCF_057799275.1 Chryseobacterium sp. 14P4.3.2 | reverse complement strand
GTGCTGATAAACGGTTATTCTACTTCCCGGAGGAGATTCTAATGTCTATACATCAGAAAATTCCAATATTCCAAGCGCAAAAGGCGTCCCCTTAATGAGTATCTTACTCGATTGAGGTAATTTTTATGGGTGTAAATAAGGTGTGCTACAACCTTTAGGGTGTTTCCACTTTATTGTGTGTGTCTTTAATAAACCTCAAACGAAAAGCAGCTCACATTGGAGAGTCTCACCAGAACA
>NZ_JBYOKO010000103.1:0-238 GCF_057799275.1 Chryseobacterium sp. 14P4.3.2 | reverse complement strand
ATATTTGATCTTATACCCAAAGAGTTTTCCGTTCAGGGTGGCAGGATCATTGATCTGGGTCATCCATCCCCGGATATTGTATTTATAGTCCATCTGCTGAAGCGGGGATGCCGCAGCAATTCCGCCCACTTTCTTAGATTCCAGCTGGGAGAGTTCATTGTATTTATTCTGGGTAAGATATTCAACAGGGTTGCTGTCTACCTGATGTTTATGTACCAATAGCCTGTTTTGGCTGTCG
>NZ_JBYOKO010000102.1:0-238 GCF_057799275.1 Chryseobacterium sp. 14P4.3.2 | reverse complement strand
AAAAACATTAGGTACTGCTGCTGACGAAGAAGCCAGAGCGGTTATTCAAACCACGGACTTAGGATTTTTTGTGGCCGGAAATGTTCAGAATTCTTCCAAAGGCTACGGTTCTAAAGATGTCCTGATCATCAGGCTCGACAAAGACGGAAAAGAACTGTCCCAATTAATCTGGGGCGGAAAAGGACTTGATGAAGTTGAAAAAATGATTCCAACGAAAGACGGCGGAGCCTTACTCGGA
>NZ_JBYOKO010000101.1:0-241 GCF_057799275.1 Chryseobacterium sp. 14P4.3.2 | reverse complement strand
AAGTAAAAGTATACAAAAGTTCAAGACGGCAATCATACGCTAAAAATTGAAATTTAATCCTAAAATTTCCAAACTCGCATGGATCAGACAGTACTGCTTCGATTCAATTTACCAATCCATGCTCAGACAGTGGAAATTTTTTAACGGTTTAAATTTAAATTTTATTAACGCTCCTGATTCCTAAGTCGGATATGAAGAAACAACAAACAACTTTTTCTGTTTAAAATTTATGTTCTGTATT
>NZ_JBYOKO010000100.1:0-245 GCF_057799275.1 Chryseobacterium sp. 14P4.3.2 | reverse complement strand
ACTCCATCTGCACGATAGAGATGATTAATATTAAAATCATAACCACGTGTTATGTTGTTTGGTAAATTC
Organism: Chryseobacterium sp. 14P4.3.2; assembly: GCF_057799275.1. Taxonomy (NCBI): domain Bacteria; kingdom Pseudomonadati; phylum Bacteroidota; class Flavobacteriia; order Flavobacteriales; family Weeksellaceae; genus Chryseobacterium; species Chryseobacterium sp. 14P4.3.2. The sequence continues at coordinate 176 of NZ_JBYOKO010000100.1, read as the reverse complement.
AGATAATTATAATTGATTCCCAGAATCTGCTTGTCCAGCATATCCTTCATATTACCATTCAGGTCATATGTGATTGTATTTCCTCCGCCTTCATATCCTGTTGCATTATTAGTACTGTCATTAATTGAATTTAGCCGATTTCCAGAATATGAATAGGAAAGATTATCAATGACTGT
>NZ_JBYOKO010000099.1:0-257 GCF_057799275.1 Chryseobacterium sp. 14P4.3.2 | reverse complement strand
TGTTATTTTCTTTCAAGCGTAGATTGATTCTTTAAAAAGTAGGAAATCCAGTGAGTGAGAACCTCTCTGTAAGAACAGCTTCGGCAGTTCTGGTGAGACTCTCCAATGTGAGCTGCTTTTCGTTTGAGGTTTATTAAAGACACACACAATAAAGTGGAAACATCCTAAAGATGGAGTACACCTTATTTACACCCATAAAAATTACCTCAATCGAGTAAGATACTCATTAAGGGGACGCCTTTTGCGCTTGGAATATT
>NZ_JBYOKO010000098.1:0-265 GCF_057799275.1 Chryseobacterium sp. 14P4.3.2 | reverse complement strand
AATGAAATTTATGTATTAGATACATTGAAATAGTGGAGTTGCTACCTTTTTTAGAACAAAAATTTTATACCCTAACAAAGGGGGATGAAAATTAGAGTATTGGTTTTCAATATCCCTCGGCTGCCGATTGAATCGTGTGTTAAGTAATAGTAACAAAGCCCCGCTATTATAAATACAATGGCAAAGAGCTTCACGAAATAGGAATGTATGATTACGGTGCAAGGATGATGATGCCTGACCTGGGAAGATGGGGAGTAATGGATGC
>NZ_JBYOKO010000097.1:0-274 GCF_057799275.1 Chryseobacterium sp. 14P4.3.2 | reverse complement strand
TGTATCTATATGATCTGATCTAGTCTAGTCTAATCTAATCATAATCTATATCAGCCGGGCTAAAGCCCGCTTCTATTGAATAAGGATAGTCTTTCTTATAACTCCTTCCTTATGATTACAACACATTTATAGGATCAGGTGCAAAAGTTGGGGGCTAAGCAAAGATACAACCACTAAACATTCCCCCCAACTTTTGAGACTGATCCCATTTATATTCATTCTCCATTTTCAACTCTCCATTATTCATTGTAGATTCCTACGCAATAACAAAGAC
>NZ_JBYOKO010000096.1:0-278 GCF_057799275.1 Chryseobacterium sp. 14P4.3.2 | reverse complement strand
GGGTGTATGACAAGCAGGACAGGCTTGCAGCCACCCGTGATGCTGAACTGGAATCCAAAGGACAGTGGCTTTACACCAAATATGACCAGTTTGGCAGAGTCGCTTATACCGGAATCAACACAGGAGGAACACGAGCCGCAGAGCAGAACGAAGTCAATACTTTTGGCTCCAATAATGTAGATCGTGGAAACGCGGTAGCTTTTAGCAGACAGGGAATGGATGTCTACTACGGAAATTCCGACATTACCTATCCTAAATCCTCTACATGGGTCACTTTA
>NZ_JBYOKO010000095.1:0-286 GCF_057799275.1 Chryseobacterium sp. 14P4.3.2 | reverse complement strand
GTGTAAAGGCGATAAAATAACCTGATTAAAAAATCAGACTCTGATAAAAGAAAAAGTAAACATAAAAATCTGAGGCTTTAAAAGCCCTGCGCGGCAAGAATAAGGTAAAAAACTTAACGCACATGTTCAAAGAAATTTAGTATGGAAATATTGGGATTACCTAATTTCTTTTCTATCATTCGGTGTTTTTGCAAAGCGACTTTACGTGCTTTAAAGCAGATATACAATCCGTAAAAAGTCACGGAGTCTGACAGCCGTCATTTTAAGGTAATCGTAAAAGTCTGCT
>NZ_JBYOKO010000094.1:0-287 GCF_057799275.1 Chryseobacterium sp. 14P4.3.2 | reverse complement strand
TTAAATAAAATTAATGCAATATAATTCTACATTAAGTGATTAGATATGTAATTTTGTCTTTAAGAATTAACAAATTGATGCTGCCTATTTCATTATAAAACGACGTAATTTGTCGCTTTACAGTCATAGATTTGTACATCAAAGATCAGCGATTTGTAAAAATATAATACTCAAACTGGTGATAAAATTCATATTAAATCCCATTAACAGGACCTTTTAATATCTTAATAAATGTTAAATTTGCAAAAATTTTATTAACTAATTACTAACTCAAAAATAACACGGGA
>NZ_JBYOKO010000093.1:0-287 GCF_057799275.1 Chryseobacterium sp. 14P4.3.2 | reverse complement strand
GCCTACATCCGATCGACATAGGAATATGGAGCGTTAAAAAAAATAATTCTGTGAACGTTAAAAAAATTCTACTGTCGGAGTGCGGCAACAATAATGAACCGAAGAACAAGCACTCAATCCGCACAAGTTTTAGAATTTTCAGAGAACAGAATTATTTTTTAGCGGAAGATTCCAGGTCTTGAACTTTTGGTTCTTTTGTTTTAAGACAAAAGAACTTAATAAATTAAAATGAATAAAAGCAATACAACCCGATCAGTTGACAAATATCGAATAACGACCTACAGCCG
>NZ_JBYOKO010000092.1:0-287 GCF_057799275.1 Chryseobacterium sp. 14P4.3.2 | reverse complement strand
ATGTAAAAGCGATAAAATAACCTGATTAAAAAATCAGACTCTGATAAAAGAAAAAGTAAACATAAAAATCTGAGGCTTTAAAAGCCCTGCGCGGCAAGAATAAGGTAAAAAACTTAGCGCACATGTTCAAAGAAATTAAGTACAGGAAATATTGGGATTACCTAATTTCTTTTCTATCATTCGGTGTTTTTGCAAAGCGACTTTACGTGCTTTAAAGCAGATATACAATCCGTAAAAAACCACGGAGTCTGACAGCCGTCATTTTAAGGTAATCGTAAAAGTCTGTC
>NZ_JBYOKO010000091.1:0-289 GCF_057799275.1 Chryseobacterium sp. 14P4.3.2 | reverse complement strand
CTGTCTTTAAACTATTACGATAGTTATCCGGTATACAGCTTCAATCCTGCATTTCCGGCCAATACTCCTGAGATGACGATTTTAACAGATACTCTCACCCCAGACGGGAGAAATACCAAAGGACTGCCTGTGATGAGCCTTGTGAAAAATATTGAGGATGACAGCTGGACAAAAACTTACACCTACTATGATCAGAAAGGAAGAGTGATTGGCACTCACTCTATCAATCATTTGGGAGGGTATACCCATACCGAATCCAAGCTGGATTTTGCAGGCACTCCCCAACAGG
>NZ_JBYOKO010000090.1:0-292 GCF_057799275.1 Chryseobacterium sp. 14P4.3.2 | reverse complement strand
TAGTCTAATCATAATCTATATCAACCGGGCTAAAGCCCGCTTCTATTGAATAAGGATAGTCTTTCTTATAACTCCTTCCTTATGAGAACAACACATTTATATTTATTCTCAACTTTCAACTTTCCATTCTCCATTTTCAACTCTCAATTTTTCACTCTCAACTCTCCATTATTCATTGTAGATTCCTACGCAATAACAAAGACTGCAGATAGGTGCTAATGACTCCGGACCCCTCATTCTCTACCCTCAATCAATCATTCTCAACTCTCCATTCTCCATTCTCCATTCTCCA
>NZ_JBYOKO010000089.1:0-297 GCF_057799275.1 Chryseobacterium sp. 14P4.3.2 | reverse complement strand
TGTTTAGGGCATCATATTCATAAACATATCTTTTGAGATTGTTTTCAGAACTGTTATTCCAGTCTATTTCTGCGATATTTCCGTTGAACTTTCCAACTGCTGGGGAGTTTTCAGGATTGTTATATTTGATATTATACCCAAAGAGTTTTCCGTTCAGAGCAGCAGGATCATTGATCTGGGTCATCCATCCCCGGATATTGTATTTATAGTCCATCTGCTGAAGCGGGGATGCCGCAGCAATTCCGCCCACTTTCTTAGATTCCAGCTGGGATAGTTCATTGTACTTATTCTGGGTAA
>NZ_JBYOKO010000088.1:0-304 GCF_057799275.1 Chryseobacterium sp. 14P4.3.2 | reverse complement strand
AAATGCAAAAGTATAGTTTTAAAATAGGATGCATCTGCCGGAACAAATCTCTTTGAATACCACATACAGAACATAAATTTAAAACAGAAAAAGTTGTTTGTTGCTTCATCATATTCGACTTAGGAATCAGGAGCGTTAATAAAATTTAAAATTTAAACCGTTAAAAAAATTCCATTGTCTGAGCATGGGCTGGTAAATTGAATCGAAGCAGCACCATCTGATCCATGCGAGTTTGGAAACTTTAGGATTAAATTTCAATTTTTAGTGTATGATTCCCGTCTTGAACTTTTGTATACTTTTGCTT
>NZ_JBYOKO010000087.1:0-323 GCF_057799275.1 Chryseobacterium sp. 14P4.3.2 | reverse complement strand
TGACCTGAATGGAAACATCAGTAATCTCAAACGTACAGCGGCATCTATGCCAGGGAACACAGCTACTTTGGTCGATAATCTTGATTATATCTATACTGGGAACCGTCTGACCCAGGTGATCGAAAATGCGATGAACGATACCGGTTATGAAGGAGGTAATAATATCATAGATTATGACCTGAATGGGAGTATGACCACCATGAAGGATAAAGGAATTCAGAATATTGCTTATAATCATCTGAACCTGCCTGATGGTTTTGCAATTAGCCAGACAGATCCGTTTGGTACAAATGTAAATTTCAGTTTAAGCTATTTATATCGTT
>NZ_JBYOKO010000086.1:0-330 GCF_057799275.1 Chryseobacterium sp. 14P4.3.2 | reverse complement strand
ATTTATTCCAGAAGTTCAGCGGTACAAGGTAAGACATCTCCCATAAAAGATGCCCAAAATACATCCGACACCCGACACCTGACTATTGTACAAAAACAAAGCGACAATTACGGTGAAGGAGATTATACCGTCCTTAAAATAGATAAAAACGGAAAAATTGAGTGGGAAAAAAACTTCGGTGGCAAAGGTGATGACCACATCAGAACGCTTGCTTTAACTTCCACAGGATACATTATCGGAGGTGAATCCAGATCGGAAATATCAGGAAACAAAACGGTAGGCATTGAAGAGGGTACTGACCTGTGGTTGATTTTTTTAAACGAGAGAGGA
>NZ_JBYOKO010000085.1:0-347 GCF_057799275.1 Chryseobacterium sp. 14P4.3.2 | reverse complement strand
CATCTGGATTATATTCACCTCCATTAAAACGAGAAAATGTACCAACCATTTTCCCTGCATCAAAATGATAATCTGCAATTCCTACAGACATGCTATTACCTTTAAGGTTATTTAAATTTATACCAGCATCTTTAGCATAATGATTAGCGATGTTTGCTAAAACAAACGCATTATCTTTATTAAATATATAATCCTTTAGTTCCACTGACAGCCATGGAGCTGTATTAAAACTGCCTGTAATAGGATTTTGAAAATCAATAATAATATTATTTGTATTCTTATTATCAGTGTATAAAAATTTACCAAACTGATTAAAGTGATCATCAAAAAGGTTAGAGCCAAATCCT
>NZ_JBYOKO010000084.1:0-353 GCF_057799275.1 Chryseobacterium sp. 14P4.3.2 | reverse complement strand
TGCAGATCGACGTTAATGACTCCGGACCCCTCATTCTCTACCTTCAATCAATCATTCTCAACTCTCCATTCTCCATTCTCTATTCTCTATTCTCTATTATTCATTGTAGATTCCCACGCAATGACAAAGACCTGTAGATCGGCGTTAATGACTCCGGACCCCTCATTCTCTACCCTCAATCAATCATTCTCAACTTTCCATTCTCCATTCTCTATTATTCATTGTAGATTCCCACAGAATGACAAAGACCTGTAGATCGGCGTTAATGACTCCGGCCCCCTCATTCTCTACCCTCAATCAATCATTCTCAATTCTCAATTCTCAACTCTCCATTTTCCACTATTCACTTTCCG
>NZ_JBYOKO010000083.1:0-356 GCF_057799275.1 Chryseobacterium sp. 14P4.3.2 | reverse complement strand
CTTCTGACTTTGCACTGATAACCATAAACCCTCGCAAATGCGAGGGTTTATGGTTTTACAAAGCTGCTGCGTTTTTAGCAAAAAAATCTTTAAACCCACCACCGGAGTCAGCGGTAATTTTGACGAATACCTGACCTATGACCTGAATGGAAACATCAGTAATCTCAAACGTACAGCGGCATCTAAGCCAGGGAACACAGCTACTTTGGTAGATAATCTTGATTATATCTATAATGGCAACCGCCTGACCCAAGTGATCGAAAATGCACTGAACGACACCGGATATGAAGGCGGTAATAATATCATAGATTATGACCTGAATGGAAGTATGACCACGATGAAGGATAAAGGGATAA
>NZ_JBYOKO010000082.1:0-359 GCF_057799275.1 Chryseobacterium sp. 14P4.3.2 | reverse complement strand
TGTTTAGGGCATCATATTCATAAACATATCTTTTGAGATTGTTTTCAGAACTGTTATTCCAGTCAACTTCTGCGATATTTCCGTTGAACTTTCCAACTGCTGGGGAGTTTTCAGGATTGTTATATTTGATCTTATACCCAAAGAGTTTTCCGTTCAGAGCAGCAGGATCATTGATCTGGGTCATCCATCCGCGGATATTGTATTTATAGTCCATCTGCTGAAGCGGAGATGCGGCAGCAATTCCGCCCACTTTCTTAGATTCCAGCTGGGAAAGTTCATTGTATTTATTCTGGGTAAGATATTCAACAGGGTTGCTGTCTACCTGATGTTTGTGAACCAATAGCCTGTTTTGGCTGTCA
>NZ_JBYOKO010000081.1:0-365 GCF_057799275.1 Chryseobacterium sp. 14P4.3.2 | reverse complement strand
GCGCTTCGGATAATGGTTGAATATCATTTCCATCCGGATCAATCACCATCACAGGGTTATTGACCGCATAGTTATAAGGACTCCAGGAACTGTATTTCTCAGACATGGCATCCATTGCTCCCATCTTCCCAGGTCAGGCATCATCATCCTTGCTCCGTAATCATATATACCTGTTTCCTGAAGTTCTTTACCGTTATATTTATAGGAGTAGAAACTTCCAAAGTTGGAGATGCCAAACGACCCTGAGATATGATTTAAACCAAAAGGATAGTAATTGTTGGTGTCAATAATTTCAGGAACGCCTGCGCTGTTTTTGGCAAAGGTGACTCTAACTGAACTGCGTTCACAGTTTTCGTAAAAGCTTT
>NZ_JBYOKO010000080.1:0-391 GCF_057799275.1 Chryseobacterium sp. 14P4.3.2 | reverse complement strand
TATATTCCCAGCCTTTACCTGGAAGCTTTTTTTCTACCAGCCTGCCTCTTCCGTCATAACGGTACTGATAGGCCAAAGCATCATGTTCCGCCATACCCCAGGTCTCTAACTGAGAGAGAAGCGGAGGAATTACAAAAGCTAACTGATTATATTCATTGTAAACATAATAAGTATCTGCATTTTTGGTTACACTGAGCTCTTTTCTGATTAATATAATCTGGCCCTGACCGTTTTTAAATTCAATAGTTTTGTTTCCATCTTCATCGGTGGCTGTATTTTTGTACAATTGGGCTTCGCCATACATCCCGTTATTACTGATTGATGAGAACGTAGCTCCGTTCACCCAGCTGGAAGAGGTGGCAAATTTCCTTACTTTATCTGTCGTGATATT
>NZ_JBYOKO010000079.1:0-415 GCF_057799275.1 Chryseobacterium sp. 14P4.3.2 | reverse complement strand
TTGTCTTTAAACTATTACGATAGTTATCCGGTATACAGCTTCAATCCTGCATTTCCGGCCAATACTCCTGAGATGACGATTTTAACAGATACTCTCACCCCAGACGGCAGAAATACCAAAGGACTGCCTGTGATGAGCCTTGTGAAAAATATTGAGGATGACAGCTGGACAAAAACTTACACCTACTATGATCAGAAAGGAAGAGTGATTGGCACCCACTCTATCAATCATCTGGGAGGGTATACCAGAACAGAATCTCAACTTGATTTTACAGGCACTCCCCAACAGGTTATTACTAAACACAAGCGCCTAAACTCAGATTCAGAAAGAGTGCTAACAGAAACGTTTGAGTACGACCAACAAAACAGGCTATTGGTACATAAACATCAGGTAGACAATAATCCTGTTGAATATC
>NZ_JBYOKO010000078.1:0-445 GCF_057799275.1 Chryseobacterium sp. 14P4.3.2 | reverse complement strand
GACTGGAAAAAGTAACCGATATGGACGGCAAGATCCTGAAGGAAATAAAGTACAACTATAAAAACTAAGAACTGATGAAAAAATTAATAATTCCTATAGGTGTACTTCTTGTAATGGGCACTGTAAAAGCACAGGTACAGCTGCCCTCCGGTTTGAGCAGTACCAATGAAAATTATATCTACACAAGGACTTACCTTGAACCTAAAACCCAGAGTGATGCCAATGCCAGACAGGTTCAGGCCGTTCAGTACTTCGATGGCTTGGGAAGACCCAAGCAGGTCGTGAATATCAAAGCATCACCGTTAGGAAAAGATATTGTTACCCATATTGAATATGATCAGTTTGGGAGACAGGTAAAAGACTACCTTCCCGTTCCCCAGGGAAACACTTCAAACGGAGCTATTGTTCCCAATCCATTGGGTAACGCTCCATCAGTGTATGGTAA
>NZ_JBYOKO010000077.1:0-448 GCF_057799275.1 Chryseobacterium sp. 14P4.3.2 | reverse complement strand
TGTCTGATCCATGCGAGTTTGGAAATTTTAGGATTAAATTTCAATTTTTAGTGTATGATTCCCGTCTTGAACTTTTGTATACTTTTGCTTCAAGGCAAAAGTATAGTTTTAAAATAGGATGCATCTGCCGGAACAAATCTCTTTGACTGCCACATACAGAGCATAAATTTTAAACAGAAAAAGTTGTTTGTTCATATCCGACTTAGGAATCAGGAGCGTTAATAAAATTTAAATTTAAACCGTTAAAAAATTTCCACTGTCTGAGCATGGGTTTGTAAATTAAATCGAAGCAGTACTGTCTGATCCATGCGAGTTTGGAAATTTTAGGATTAAATTTCAATTTTTAGTGTATGATTCCCGTCTTGAACTTTTGTATACTTTTGCTTCAAGGCAAAAGTATAGTATAAAAATAGGACGCATCTGCCGGAACAAATCTCTTTGACTGCCA
>NZ_JBYOKO010000076.1:0-486 GCF_057799275.1 Chryseobacterium sp. 14P4.3.2 | reverse complement strand
TGAGAAGATCTATTCAGAGAAAATACTGGAAAATTCTCCTTTAGACCGGATTCAGCAGCAGATTCAGGTGGGTACAGACTGGGCTGATAAACCTGTGAAATTTGGCTATGAAGCAAATATCACGATAGATAAAGTAAGGAAATTTGCCACCTCTTCCAGCTGGGTGAACGGAGCTACGTTCTCATCAATCAGTAATAACGGGATGTATGGCGAAGCCCAATTGTATAAAAATACAGCCACCGATGAAGATGGAAACAAAACTATTGAATTTAAAAACGGTCAGGGCCAGATTATATTAGTCAGAAAAGAGCTCAGTGTAACCAAAAATGCAGATACGTATTATGTTTACAATGAATATAATCAGTTAGCTTTTGTAATTCCTCCACTTCTCTCTCAGTTAGAGACCTGGGGTATGGCGGAACATGATGCTTTGGCCTATCAGTACCGTTATGACGGAAGAGGCAGGCTGGTAGAAAAAAAGCTTCC
>NZ_JBYOKO010000075.1:0-530 GCF_057799275.1 Chryseobacterium sp. 14P4.3.2 | reverse complement strand
GAAGAAAAAATAAGCTGGCAAAATGTGTATTATTTTTTTAATAAATGGAGCAAGGATGGCAGCTTCAGGAATATTTGGATTCATCTTTTGAATCGTAACAAGAGGATGTTGGATATGTCGTGTACTCAGCTTGACGGGAGCCAAACCCGATGTAGAATGGGCGGAGAATCAACAGGATATCAAAGCAGAAAATCGGCGAAAACCAGCAATATAATTTTCCTTTGCGACAATCGTGGTCAAATGATTTCGATGGGAAATCCCAGAAGCGGAAATCATCATGATTTATATGAAATAGAAGATGTTATGGGCGATATTATTGAAATTTTATCCGAAGCGGAAATTTCTCATAAGGGTCTTTTTTTGAATGAAGATTCGGGATTTGACAGTGAAAATTTAAGACAGAAATTAGAAATGGAGGAAATAATGGGTAACATCAAAACTAATCCCCGAAATGGAAAAACAGGAAATAATGATTACTATTTTGATGAAAAATTGTACAAAAGCAGATTTAAAATAGAGCAGGCAAATGC
>NZ_JBYOKO010000074.1:0-530 GCF_057799275.1 Chryseobacterium sp. 14P4.3.2 | reverse complement strand
CAAAGTAGTAATATTAGCATCATATCTCCACTTTCCATCAAGTCCTCTGATCCAATCATCTGTTCCAAAACCAGAAAAATTAAGTCCTGTAAAGATATTCTCACCTGATGTTCCAGTTCCTGTTGACATCGTTGCAACATACATTTTAAAAGCAAATTGTGCTGCTTCTCCAGAAGCGAACATTGCATCATTTCCATCCGGATCAATGACCATAACAGGGTTATTGATCGCATAGTTATAAGGACTCAAAGAGCTGTATTTCTCAGACATGGTATCCATTACTCCCCATCTTCCCAGATCAGGCATCATCATCCTTGCTCCGTAATCATACATTCCCGTCTCTTGTAATTCCTTTCCGTTGTATTTGTAACTATAGAAACTACCAAAGTTAGAAGTACCAAACGACCCTGAGATATGGTTTAAACCAAAAGGATAGTAATTGTTGGTGTCAATAATTTCAGGAGCGCCTGCGCTGTTTTTAGCAAAGATTACTCTTACTGAACTGCCTTCGCAGTCTTCGTAAAAGTTTC
>NZ_JBYOKO010000073.1:0-544 GCF_057799275.1 Chryseobacterium sp. 14P4.3.2 | reverse complement strand
CCACAGGTCCGTTCCCTGCTCAATTCCTACCGTTTTATTGCCGGAGAGTTCCGACCTTGATTCTCCTCCGATGACATAACCATTTGAGGTGAGCGCAAGAGCTCTTAAATGATCATCCCCTTTGCCACCGAAGTTTTTTTCCCATTCAATTTTTCCGTTCCTGTCGATTTTAAGCACGGTATAATCTCCTTCACCGAAATTGTCGCTTTGCTTTTGTACAATACTCAGGTGTCGGGTGTCCGATGTATTTTGGGCATCTTTTATGGGAGATGTCTTACCTTGTACCGCTGAACTTCTGGAATAAATTCCGAGTAAAGCTCCGCCGTCTTTCGTTGGGATCATTTTTTCAACTTCATCAAGTCCTTTTCCGCCCCAGATTAACTGGGACAGTTCTTTTCCGTCTTTGTCCAGCCTGATGATCAGGACATCTTTAGAACCGTAGCCTTTGGAAGAGTTCTGAACATTTCCGGCGACTACGAATCCTAAATCTGTGGTTTGGATAACCGCTCTGGCTTCTTCGTCAGCGGCAGTACCTAATGTTTTC
>NZ_JBYOKO010000072.1:0-569 GCF_057799275.1 Chryseobacterium sp. 14P4.3.2 | reverse complement strand
TCTGTTGGGGAGTGCCTGTAAAATCCAGCTTGGATTCGGTATGGGTATAGCCTCCCAAATGGTTGATAGAATGAATGCCAATCACTCTTCCTTTGGTATCATAGTAGGTGTAAGTTTTTGTCCAGCTGTCATCCTCAATATTTTTCACAAGACTAAGAACAGGAAGTCCTTTGGTACTTCTTCCATCAGCGGTTGGGTTTTCGGTTAAGACAGGTTCTCCCAGAATACTTGAAGGGAAAGGAGGATTAAAACTATACTGCTGAGGATAAGAATCGTAATAGGTAACAGACAGCAGAGTGTCCAGGCCCCAATGCATATTGGTATAATAATAAGGCATTCCGTTTGCCGTCAGGGGGGTATTGTCCCTGCCTTCAATAATAGCCCCGCCACTGATCTGGTTCTGCATTCCGATTCTGGTATTATCAGCCTTTAGTATTCCTGTATAGATAGGTCTTCCCAATAGATCATATTTAGAGATGATCCAGCTGGATGAAGCTCTCTGGTTAGCATCCTGAGAAAGGATCAGTCTGTCGGCTTTATCATACACCATATATTCCCAGCCTTTACCT
>NZ_JBYOKO010000071.1:0-598 GCF_057799275.1 Chryseobacterium sp. 14P4.3.2 | reverse complement strand
TATTCGAACGTTTCGGTAATTACTCTTTCCTGGTCGGTATCTAAACGCTTATGTCTGGTAACAGTCATTTTAGGTGTGCCTGAAAAATCAAGCTGGCTCTCTGTTCCTGTATATCCTCCCAGATGGTTTACGGAATGAGTCCCTACTGCTCTTCCCCGGAAATCATAATAGAAATACGTTTTAGTCCAATTATCATCCTCTACATTCTTTACGTAAGAAGCCGTAGGCATTCCCTGAGTACTCACACTACTCGCTGCATTGATCACAGGCTGGTCTAAAATAACAGAAGGAGGAAACTTCTTAGTATCCCGAGGATAATTGTCATAATAATTAATGCTCAGAATAGTCTGCGAATCCGATAGAAAATTGTTCGTATAGTATACCATAATCCCAGGCCTGTTAAAACCGGAAGCAGTCTGCTCCTCTACAATATTCTGACTGCCGAGCTGGTTCTGCATCGTTTCACGGTCTCCACCAGATATAATCCCTGTGTAGGCCACGCGTCCAAATTTATCATATTTGGTAAAAAGCCACTGTCCTTTACCTTCCATAACCGTATCACGGGTAAGAATAAGCCGGTCTTGTTTGTCATAAACCA
>NZ_JBYOKO010000070.1:0-654 GCF_057799275.1 Chryseobacterium sp. 14P4.3.2 | reverse complement strand
GGTGCATTTACCTTATGTACCATTCTGGGATCAGCCCAGGAAATTTTATGGCAGAAGGATCTGAAATCTTCAACACAGGACTTTCTGAGCCAGGTGACTACTACCATTGATGGTCAGTATCTGATCAGCGGAAGTTCTATTCAAAGCAATAAGCTTCAGGCTTCAGGCGGCAAACAAAATAATGGTTACGATTTTAGATTAGTCAAATTAAATCAGAATGGAGAAGGGGTGTGGGAGAAATATTTCTCCGGAACCAATCATGATTATCTGTCTGCAACAGTCGCTACACAGGAAGGAGGATTCGTTGTCACAGGGACTTCGCATTCAGGAAAAGGTCTTGACAAAAAAGAAGATTCTAAAGGAAATTCAGACATTTGGCTGATCAGAATCAATGAATTTGGAGACGAGATTTGGCAAAAAACATTAGGTACTGCTGCTGACGAAGAAGCCAGAGCGGTTATTCAAACCACAGATTTAGGATTCTTTGTAGCCGGAAATATTCAGAACTCTTCCAAAGCTTACGGTTCTAAAGATGTCCTGATCATCAGGCTCGACAAAGACGGAAAAGAACTTTCCCAATTAATCTGGGGCGGAAAAGGACTTGATGAAGTTGAAAAAATGATCCCAACGAAAGACGGCGGAGCCTTACTCGGG
>NZ_JBYOKO010000069.1:0-704 GCF_057799275.1 Chryseobacterium sp. 14P4.3.2 | reverse complement strand
TTAAACCATACGGGCGGAAACGGTTTGAACTCTTCCAACTTTGGAGGTCTCTACTCTTACAAATACAACGGAAAAGAGCTTCAGGAAACCGGGATGTTTGATTACGGCTGGAGACAATATATGCCAGATCTGGGAAGATGGAACGGGATAGACCAATTGGCGGAATCTTACCATATGGCAAGCCCATATGCCTATGTAATGAATAATCCTATTTCTTTTCTAGATCCGGACGGAAGGGATGTAAAGCCAACTCGTGATGGTTACGAGTTTTCAGGAAGTGATCTGCAAAATGTAATGGGGTATCTACAGGGAGGAGGAAGCGCTCGAAAATTAGTCAGCTCATTATCTGCATGGGAAAAAGAAGAAAGTGGAGGGAACTTCTGGTCCTTTTTTGGTTCATGGAATTCATGGGGGGCAACAGGTGGTGATGTTGGTGGTAACCTCTATGCTTCTACATGGGGAGATGGAGCCATGGGAGCCACTATTTATGATATACAGGAGATTGTTTTTACCAAAACAAAAATAACCAATGTTCAGAGTATAAGTGATTGGAAGGAACAGGGAGCATTAGCAGCAAGACAGCCAGGACGGGCTCAGATGATAGGTGGTTTTGGGGACTTGTTAGGGATCTTTGATATTGCAGGCCAGGTAATGAGCACTTGGAAGCCTCAACACAGATATCTTGCAATGGCAGCCGGGATTAT
>NZ_JBYOKO010000068.1:0-809 GCF_057799275.1 Chryseobacterium sp. 14P4.3.2 | reverse complement strand
CTCACCAACATTTCCATTTTTCATTTGAAACAATTCCCAAAAATTTCCACGAATAATTATTTTTTTAGATTCAATATCTTTTGGATATGGAAACTCACAACTAAAAATATTTTCAATTTGTAGACACTTACATTGCAAATGTTTTAGTTCAGTTCCATTGGAATAAATATGATAATTCAGCTTTCCTTCAGGTTCTAAACTTTTAGAGCTATTTGGAATATAAAAATTATATTTAATCAAATTTTTATTCCTATCAAACCAATAGAATTTACTATTTGTACTATCTATTTTTCCATTTTTGAACAAAATGTATTGATTAACAAACTCTTTATTATCAACAAATTTATATTCTAATTTAGCATTTATCTCTTTCGATTGTTTATTAGTAGCTATCCACCAACCTACTCTAATATTTTCATGATCTACAAATCCTGTAATTTCATAGTTATTGAATGTTCCCGTTATCTTATATAGAGAATCATTAATTTTATTTTTTTCAATATTTTTTAAGTTTTTTAATTCACTTGAAATTGAAAAATATTCTGAAGAATTGAGATTATCAAAATTTCTAACTTCTTGTTTTTTGCACGATATTATTAAAAAAAATAATAAATACAATAAAACTATTTTACCCATATTTTAAATTATTTTGAAGATTTTACTGAATCAATAGTTTTGCGAAGTCTTCTAGCAGTTTGCTGGAAAGACTCACCTTTTTTAGGAATTGTTTTGTACATTGTATCAATTGGCACTATGGAGTTCTGTTTAAATGTGTAATCTCTTAGATAAACTGTATCATTTATGTTAGG
>NZ_JBYOKO010000067.1:0-821 GCF_057799275.1 Chryseobacterium sp. 14P4.3.2 | reverse complement strand
TAGTCCCATCTCACCATCATCATATTCATATCCTTCTTCGAATAACCCCTTAACAATAATGTTATCACCTGTATCAACATAATTTACATCCACGTAGTAATAGTTATTCTTTTTAACACATTTTAAATCTTCTTTTCTTATTTCTTTATTATTTAAAAAGAATGACAAAAAAATAGTTGCAGATGTATTTACCTTAATTTTTTTATTTGGTATATAGAACTTATATCTTAAGGTATTATGGTTTAATCTTTCTTTCAAATAAAACAAACTATTTTTTATGTCATTTCCATTTTTTGTATCATAATTAATATACTGATTAACATATTCTTTATTATCAACAATTCGATATTCTAATCTAACATTGTCAGCTTGAATATTTTTTTTATTTACAATATTCCACCAATTTATTTTTTGATTATATTGATTAATATATCCTTCAATCTTATAATCTTCAAACTCTCCCTGAACCTTTTTTAGAGAGTCATTTACAGCAATTTCTTTATAGTTTTTCCATTTTTTTATATTGGTTGGAAAAGCAAAATATTCTGTAGGATTATAATTTTCCTTTTGTATTTTCATATCTACTTTGTGATTTTCTTTTTTACAAGAATAAACCATAAATAGTATTAAAATAATAATATATATTATCCTCATTATTAATTATTTTATATTTTTAGACTTTAAAATTCTTTGATTATCTACAGAATTCATAAATCTCATAAATCCTGTGGAGTCATTATTTTTAATATATTTTGCTGTGTCTAAAGATTTAAAAGATCCATTTTTATCATAAGTCCAAGTATTGTAAACACTTAATGTAC
>NZ_JBYOKO010000066.1:0-824 GCF_057799275.1 Chryseobacterium sp. 14P4.3.2 | reverse complement strand
CTTTAATGCAGGCAAACAAGGAATCTAAAACTGTCTCTTTGATGGTTGGCAATGGAAAACCGCATCCATATTATAATGATAAAAACAATATGATTTCTGCATTAAGTCATGAGGGAGGAAAAATAAGTCACTTAACAGTAAATCCTAATAATATTAATCTATCTAAATTAGATTTAGCAAAAGAGCATATCACAATTTATGAGCATCAAATCTCTTCTCCTCTTTTTAAGAAGACTACAGCTGGCTTTCAACAATTAATGAAAAAAAATTATTCTAATGATAAATGGTATTATAACACTTACAAATCGAAATAGATTTAAGATATATGTATGTCTATTAATTTTTCTATTTATATCATGTAAAAAGTCTATGTTAAAGAATGATAATGTTGTTTGTTCTTTTCAGAATTTAATATGTGATTATACAAAAGATAGTATAAGGATAAAAAATGTAGAGACTTTTTTACTTTTTGGAAATCCTACAAATGACACCCTTAAAGTTTCTCTTAAAGATATTCAAGCTAAGTATCGACATATTTATGAAAGGGATACACTGAAGATAAATTTTGAAGCATTAACAATTATTTCTATTCCACCACATGACTCTCTCGGATTACCTTGTATGTCAATAATTGAAAAGAACTTTGGTAAAGGAAATAAAGTCTTTGAAAAAGGATTTTCAATTGTTAATGTTAATTCTCAAAAAGAAATTTCTCATGCACCAGGCTACAGATTAAAACAAATTAATGATTTTCAATTATATAAGAAGTGGGGAAGAAAACATAATAACATGACTTTATAAAGTAGCAAATCTACTCCGGATGG
>NZ_JBYOKO010000065.1:0-907 GCF_057799275.1 Chryseobacterium sp. 14P4.3.2 | reverse complement strand
ATAAAAAGATAGGGTAGCATTATTTTAATTACCGTAAAAACCGGGATATAAAAGTATCGTGATTTTACGGATTGTAGAAAATCTCTGTAGTGCATAAGTTCGCTTAAGAGAAAAATAACACAAGATGAGAGAAAGAAATTATGTCCCACACCTAATTTCTTGTATGCACAAATTAAGGTCCTTCCTTATTTCTTTTGTGCAGGACTTCTAAAGTCTAAGGTCTCCCGTGACTGATTATAACAGATCCTGATTTTAAATCAGGCTATACCATCATTCTTTAAAATAAACATATGAAAGTATTGTGTCTTTCAGGGTAAATCTATCCTGTTATACAAACCCATATCAAAATATTTTCTCTATTAACTGGGAGTTAATATTTATTTTTTACATCAAAAATTCAAATCAATGAAAAAAAATTATTTAAGTGCATTATTCTTATGCGCTACCCTAAGTACGCTCAGTGCTCAGCAAACTGAAGTCTACTTCAAGTATGACGAGGCGGGCAATCAGCGCTATCGTGGCCCTGATGACATTGCTGGAAAAGCTTCAAAACACCTTAAAACTACTTCCCTTTCCACAAGCCAGTTGATGGATGAAAAAACCTTTTGGAAACAGGTACGGCTTTACCCAATTCCAGTAAATGATATGCTTACCATCGACTGGAGCGAGGAAACAGACAGGCTTATAGAATCAGTTTCTCTCTATCAGCACAGTACGGTACACTGGAAATTTCAACAGCAGAATATTCCAGGCCTTAATAGACAGTTAAAAATCAATATGACTGGCTATGATTGGGGGATATATGTTCTTCGCTTCACCCTGAAAGACGGTAGAATCTTCAGTAAAAACATCACCAAAAGATAAAGGCTATGGAAAAAAATTATCATCAGAAAATACAGCTGTTTTC
>NZ_JBYOKO010000064.1:0-956 GCF_057799275.1 Chryseobacterium sp. 14P4.3.2 | reverse complement strand
TAATAGGTCTTAACATTCAGAGCAATACCATGGAAAACCAGATCCAGTATGACCGATATGACAGCAAAGGTAATCTGGAACAATATACCTTAAAAGAAGGAACTCCTGTAACCATCATCTGGGGGTACAACAAAACTCTTCCTATTGCAAAAATAGAAGGAGCGAGGATGATTGATATTCCACAATCGGCCATAACAACCATTGTCAATGCGTCCAATATCGATGCATCTGCCGGAGTAAACAATGATGAATCGGCGCTGCTGGCTGTTCTGGATACCTTTAGAAAAACCACTGCAGCCAATACCCAAATTACCACGTACACCCATGATCCTCTGATCGGAATAAGAAGTATCATACAGCCTTCAGGAGTAAAAGAACTGTATTTTTACGATACAGAAAACAGGCTGAAAGAAGTAAAACAGGAAGAAAGAGATGCAAGCGGAAATATTTCTTATAAGACATTAAAAGAATACCAGTACCATTTTAAAAACTAAAGACCGATGAAAAAAATTATAATTCCAATAGGAATTCTGTTGAGTACAGGAGCTCTTCATGCCCAGCTTTCACCAACAGAAAACTATGTCTATACCAAAACCTACCTTGATTATACCACTCCTAAAGTAACAGAGACCGTACAGTATTTGGATGGGCTTTCAAGACCCAAACAGAATATCAATATCAAGGCTTCTCCGGATGGGAAAGATGTTGTAACCTCATTTGAATACGATTTATTTGGAAGACAGGTGAATGAATATCTCCCTGTCCCTCAGTCCGGAACCCAAAATGGAGCGATTTATGGCTCTCCGCTTTCCAATGCCAGCAATCCTCAGATTTATGGCAGTGAGAAGATCTATTCTGAGAAAAGCCTTGAAAGTTCTCCATTAAACAGGATTCAACAGCAGATTCAGGTGGGTACAGACTGGGCTGATAAACCTGTGAAATTTGGCTATGAAGCA
>NZ_JBYOKO010000063.1:0-973 GCF_057799275.1 Chryseobacterium sp. 14P4.3.2 | reverse complement strand
TACGAAGTTACAAACTTCGCAGAGCGGTGGAACTTTAATTATTAACAAACATACTTACAGATGAAAAAGTTGTTTCTTTTTTATTTTCACTTTCGGAAAAAAATGTTGCAACCCCTGCAATTGATTTTTCTTTTTTTTCCCCAGGAATAAAACATATGTAATAACCATTTTCGGTTTTACAATCAATCCTTTTATCTTCAATAGTATTATTATTTTTTGTCATATAATTAAATTCCACTCTGGTTTTTTCATCTTTATACTTTGGAAAATAAAATTTAAATTCATATCCATTATTCTTATAAATAATATCATAATATTGACTAAATCTATTTATCAATTTACCTTCTTCATAAAATTTAATCTGATTTTCTTTTTCCATATTTACTGACAAAAACTCAATCTCATACAAAAAATCGTTAGTTTTATCCTTAACTTTCCACCATCCTATTTTTTCATTATTTTTAACATTCTTATAGCCTTGCAAAGTATATTGATTACTCTCACCACTAATTAGAATTATTGAATCATTTTCTTTTTTACTACTAATTGCATAATTATCTTCATTAGTAATATCCTGAATATTGACGTGTTTACTAAAATTTTTATCATTTTTTTTACATGAAAAAAATAAAAAGATAATTAAAAGCAAAAAAAAATTTTTCGCCGTTCTTTTATTATTTTTTACTACCATTTTTTGCCGAGAAAATTTATTCTATTATAATAGTTTTTTAACTTTTGATCATTAACATTTTTAACAGCATTATTAAACATAATACTATCATTGGTTTTCGTTTGAGTAGGAACTTTTTTTATTGTATCTCTTGAGTAAGAAAATGGAGAATCTGAGATTTGCTCCACTAAAGCAGTACTATCATTACTCTTGAAATTAAAAGGATTTCCAATGCCTTCTACATCAAGCCCAAATTGGATAAAAGCATCTCCAAAACTTTTACGATCAAGCCTTGTATTTCTG
>NZ_JBYOKO010000062.1:0-1014 GCF_057799275.1 Chryseobacterium sp. 14P4.3.2 | reverse complement strand
CATTTTTCTGCAAAATCGTCCAGAGCTGCTTCAGCTGCTTGTTTTGTTGGAGCAGTGTAAATATGCTTCATATCGGCAGAAAATTCTTTTCTGTCCTTCCAAACTACATATTTGCAGGCATTTCTGATCTGATGGACAACACAGATCTGGGTTTGAGATTCAGGAAAAACAGAACGTATGGTCTGGGTAAATCCGTTTAAATTATCGGTGGCGGTGATGAGAATATCCTCTACACCACGAGCTTTTAAATCTGTGAGAACACTCATCCAGAAGGCTGAGCTTTCATTTTTTCCAAGCCACATTCCCAATACTTCCTTTCTCCCGTCACGGCTTAATCCCACAGCCAGATAAACGGTTTTATTAATGACTTTGGAGTTTTCCCTTACTTTGAAAACAATCCCATCCATCCAGACAATGAGATACACATCTTCAAGCGGCCGGTTCTGCCAACTTACTGCTTCACTTGCAACCGCATTGGTGATTCGTGATATGGTGGAAGTAGAAACCTCAAAATCATACATTTCACGGATTTGTTCCTCAATGTCTGATACGCTCATTCCTTTGGCATAGAATGAGATGATAATGTTTTCCAAACCATCGATAATGTTGTGCCTTTTGGGAACTAATGCTGGCTCAAAACTACCTTCTCTATCTCTGGGAACCTTAATCTCGGATTCCCCAAAAGAAGATTTTATTTTTTTGGTTCCATGACCGTTTCGGTAATTTCCATTAGTTGTTTTACCATGCTTTTCGTTGTCCAGATGACTGTCCAGCTCTGCATCCAACATGTGCTCCACAGCTTTTTTGTGTAGTTCTTTGAAGAAGGATGTTAAATCTTCCCCATTCTTAAAGGACTTATAGAAATCCTTGTTGTTTAATAAGTCTTCTTTGTCTATCATAACTATATAATGGTTAAAAATAATAAAAAGTTATTTCCGTAAAATTTTTTGAGCTCTAAGGGCTCAAAATTTTCCAGAATAACTTTTCAACTTACACAGTTAGTGAGACACTACC
>NZ_JBYOKO010000061.1:0-1032 GCF_057799275.1 Chryseobacterium sp. 14P4.3.2 | reverse complement strand
GGAGGTTCATCAGGATCAGCACCAGTAAAACTGGATACATTTAGTTATTATGGCCCTCAAGCAATAGGTGTCAATATTTATAGAGGAGAAGGTGGCAGAATAAATGGCGCTGGAATTAAAACTCAAGACGTTTATAAATATGATATGTCAAGAAGTCAAAAGGATTCAATGATTAATAGATTTAATGCTGATGGTGTGAAATTTGGTAGACAAGCTGATTCTATATTAAAAAGAATAACACCAAGATAATATGAGAACTAAAATAATTTGCGCACTAATTTTATTCATTATTTTTTCTTGTAAAAAAGATAAGGCTGAAAGTTTTAAAGAAGAATTAACCCAATCTATCCAAAAAAAAATTACACAAGAACTTAAACAGGACAGTTCTACTTTAGAATCCATTCAACTTGTAAAATTTGATACTTTAAAAGAATGGCAAGAAGCTGACTTTGTATCTAACTATTCTACTCAAAGATTGATAATATTAAATAAACAACAGCAACAGTTAACAAAAAAGCTTGAGAATATTAAAACAATAAAAGATTTGGAACGAATCAAATCACAATATGCAAAAGTAGAGGACAGTATGAAACACGAAATAAAAATTATAAAAAGTGTGGAACATCTAAAACCCAATAATACTAAAACAGGCAACTATCAGTCAATTTTTCTTTTAAAGGTTCATGATAAAAAATCCAATACAGTTAAAAACGATTCATTATTTATGTTTACAAATGAAAAAAAAGTAATCTTCACATCAACACAATTTATGGAGCAGTGTATTGCAAGGTTTAAAAGAAACTAAACCATCGAGTTGCTACCTTTTTTAGGATAGAAAGTTTATCCTCCTTATAACCTCGCTGCCGCAAGATTATACTGTGTGGAGAAGTAATAATAACAAAACCACTGCAATTATGTAGTGGTTTTGTTAAAAAAACGTTCTGTTTTTGTTTGTGAAAAGCCATATATTTATTTTGAAAACATTAAGTATATTTATCAGTATAAAGGCCAACTTGATAGACCAATAAAAGA
>NZ_JBYOKO010000060.1:0-1073 GCF_057799275.1 Chryseobacterium sp. 14P4.3.2 | reverse complement strand
GTCCCCCAAGGACAGATACAGGTATATACATCTCCACCACCAGGGTTTCCTCCCCCTCCTCCGGGATTTCCATCGTAAGGCACGCATTTTCCACCAGAACATATATTCCCTACAGAGCAGCCACCTTCTCCAGGTCCACCTCCTTCAATACAATTAGCAGGAAAGTTAACTCCGGCAATAATTCCTTTCCTACCTTCTCTGGAAAGTTTCTTAAAGTTTTTCATAGTTTTTGATTTTTAGTATTTTTTATATTATGAGCCATTTAGGATAGCTCTGTACTAAAATTAATATTTATTTTGTTATGACTCAAATAATTAAAATAAAACTTACAACTCTGCCAGCGTGTAATTAATATTCCAGTTATTTTTTACTATTTAACATAAAATCTTTTGTTTAATTAAAAATATTTTAAGTAATTTTACTTTACTATCAAAATTTTAATTAAAACGATATGAAAAATTTAAAAAAACTAAGAAAAGGCCAGTTAAAAAACATTTCTGGAGGAGCTACACTTCCTGAACCAGAGTTCTGTATGTATTATTGTAATGGTACAGTTGTATGCGCTGGTTGTAGCGATGATTTCAAATGCCCGGACACTAACAGTGATATGTAAACATTGAACATCAAAATGTAACAAAAAACCGTTTCCTTTGGAACGGTTTTCTTTTTTAATAAAATCCAATCTCTGAATATATCCTTAATATCGTAGGTCTTAAACAGCATCACTATACAATCAAACGCAAGCTCTATTTTCGCTTAACAGTAGGTTTTTGCTACAATGATAAGTAATCTTTATAATAAGCCAAATATTAGCCTAAATTCGGCTTTATAGGTTACCTATAAAAAGTCATCTTAATTATGTCATAAGACCAGTAGAAAAATGGATGATAATTCGTAGGAATCTACAATGAATAATGGAGAGTTGAGAGTGAAAAATTGAGAGTTGAAAATGGATAATGGAAAGTTGAAAGTTGAGAATAAATATAAATGTGTTGTGATCATAAGGAAGGAGTTATAAGAAAGACTATCCTTATTCAATAGAAGCGGGGTTTAGCCCGGTTGATATAGATTAT
>NZ_JBYOKO010000059.1:0-1126 GCF_057799275.1 Chryseobacterium sp. 14P4.3.2 | reverse complement strand
TGTAATCTTCCCTAAAAACTATAGCACTTAAAAATATAGTTTTTAAATTTGGAATACTATGAAAAACAGTAAATTTTCAGAAGTTCAGATCATCAAGATTTTATCTGAACAAAATCAGGGTAAAACAGTCAATGAGATTTGCAGGGATTACGGTATCAGCCAACCGACCTTTTACAACTGGAAGAGTAAATATGGTGGATTGGATGTGCAGCAACTCTCTAAAATGAAGGAACTTGAAAAGGAACTTTCGCAGTACAAAAAAATCGTAGCTGAACTTACGTTGGAAAATGTTGTGATGAAAGATGTGATTGCAAAAAAGTTTTAACACCTTCCGAGAAACGGGAACTGGTTGTTTATTCCGGATCAGAACACGGAATAAGCACTCGGAATGCGTGTAGACTTTTCATTATAGGCAGTTCGGTATTTTACTATAAAAAGAAGCAGAACAATGAAGACGACAAGATTCGGGATGAGCTGTTTTTCCTTGCTGAGCAACACCAAACATGGGGGTTTTGGACGATGTACCACCGTTTAAGAAACTTGGGATTTTGGTGGAATCATAAACGGGTTTACAGGATTTATAAATCGATGAAACTGAATTTAAGAAGCAAGCGAAAAAAACGTCTTCCGGCACGGGTAAAAGAACCTTTGCTTCGACCGATTTATCCGAATGTAACGTGGAGTATGGACTTTATGCATGACACTTTAGAGAATGGTAAAAGCGTCAGAAGCTTGAATATCATTGATGATTTTAACAGAGAAATTTTGAATATTACGATTGACACCAGTTTACCTTCTGCGCGGGTAGTTTCTCAACTAGAACAACTGATCGACTGGCGCGGAAAACCGGAAAAAATAAGAGTTGATAATGGTCCGGAGTTTATTGCAGAAAAATTAAAAGATTGGTGCGGTAAAAATGAAATTACCCTTCATTATATTCAACCTGGAAAACCGACACAAAACTCTTTGGTAGAAAGATTCAACAGAACTTTCCGTACAGAATTCTTAGATGTCTATCTCTTTGAGAACATAAAACAGATGAGAAATTATGCGCAAATCTGGATGTGGATGTATAATAATGAGCGCCCACACAAGGCTCTCCAATATCTTACACCAAGGGATTTTT
>NZ_JBYOKO010000058.1:0-1139 GCF_057799275.1 Chryseobacterium sp. 14P4.3.2 | reverse complement strand
AGCCGTATTAGTCCCTGTATTAAATACCGAAGTTCTGTAAAGGCCCATTATATTTCCATTCAGATCATATTGTAAAGATTCTGTATGTTCTTTACTGTTGGGATTCATTGGATTCTGATAATATCCTGCCAGAAGACGGTTTAGACCATCATAGGCATAGCCGTATCTTTTAGGGGTTAGAGAAGGGTTGGCTCCCAGGGATTCTACGGCCCTCCAATCTACTTCTGCAATATTACCGTTGTATCTTGGTTGTACATTTTTTCCTGAAAATTGTGCTGGGTCAGGATTTTCAATTCCCTCTCTTTGGTTGTACTTAATTTTATAAGAAAAAAGCTTTCCTCCCAAATCTGTAAGACTCATCTGATTTTTATTAATATCAGTCATCCATCCTCTGATATTGTAGGCATAATCAATACTTTGAAGATTGTTTCCTACCTCCTTGTTTACGAGCTGAGAGAGTTCATTATAGCTGTTTTTTGCCAATAATTCTTCAGGTTTGCTATCCACCTGATGATAATGCTCTTTTAGCCTGTTTCCATTATCGTATACAAAACGTTCTTTTACAGTGATTCCTGGTTCACCTGTTTTTCGTAAATGAGTGGTAATGGTTTGTTGTGGAAGACCTGCAAAATCAAGCTTGGATTCTGTTTTGGTATATCCTCCAAGATGATTGATAGAGTATGAGCCAATCACTCTTCCTTTCTGGTCATAATAGGTGTAAGTTTTTGTCCAGCTGTCATCTTCAATATTCTTGACCAGGCTCATCACAGGCAGTCCTGTGGTATTTCTACCGTTTGGGGTGAGAATATTTGTTAAAATCATCATCTCAGGAGTATTGGCCGGAAATGCAGGATTGAAGCTGTATGCCAGATAACTATCGTAATAGTTTAAAAACAGTAAAGTGACCCATGTAGAGGATTTAGGATAGATAAGATCGGAGTTAAAAACTTTGCGCAGCCGGGTGGAACTCGACAGCGATACCAAAGCTCACATATTTGCTACTATTGATGCGTTTACTAAAGCTTCTAAACTTAAAAATATTGCAGCGCTTTAGTTCTTTTCCTAGTACAAAACAGAACATCACATAACACAAAAAACCTCGCAAAATGCGAGGTTTTTTTATCTACTCAAAGTTATAA
>NZ_JBYOKO010000057.1:0-1140 GCF_057799275.1 Chryseobacterium sp. 14P4.3.2 | reverse complement strand
GGGAAAAATAGTAGTTCGAATTCCATGACAGTTAAAGTTACGTCATTAGATTCTGCCAACTATACTGGTTTCACACGTGAAAAAGATACTACAATATTTTATAATCAGAATATTCAAGGTAGTTTTGATAAAGCATATAAACCGGTATTGGATTCATCCTATAATAGATCTATCAGAAATTTTAATAATCACGTTCCAAAACGTTACCATATTAAGTAGAAATGAAAAATATAATTAAAATATTCTCTATTTTTATAATTGTAAGTTGTAAAAAAGAGCAAAAACAACCTATATCAATAAAGACAGATTTAGACAATTTATTTAAAATAGATAATTATCAGAATGTTATTAAGAAAAAAATTAATGACTCTGTATTGATATTTGAGGGAAAAAATGAAAGATTTTCAATTAAAGGACAATATAATTTTGTAAATAATTATAAAACTGGTTGTTGGGAATCTTATGATAATATTAGTAAAGAAAAATATTTAAATGTAGAATTTTTCAAAGAAGATGATAAAATGAAAGAGTTTAATAATCAGATCATTTTTTATAAAAATAATAATGTGAATCTTCAATCTAGCAAGTTTTATACAAAAAAGTATAATCCCGATAATAGAGTTATTTTATATAATTTTTATTGTTCGAAAACCGTAGGTTCGAATTATTCTGCGGTTGTAAATATTGGTATAATTTCTGGAGAAAGACCATTACTTTATCCTAAGGATTTTGAATGTGAAAAAATTGCAGATGGTCGATATCAATATTCTTTAGATTTATCTAAATATACAAATCATTCAGATTTGAAAATAGTTGGGTTATTTTCCGAATATTCCACAGATAAGAAAAAAAATACATTAGGAATAGATCAAATCTTTATAAGTGATACAATACAATTAAAACAATAAAGCTAATAATTAGTATAAGGAGTTATCTTGACTTAAAAAAAGCGCCATAATTATTTGACATAAAAAAAGAGATTAGGAAATTATTGTCGCTTAACCAAATAAAATCCTATCCCACCGCTCTGCGAAGTTTGTAACTTCGTAGCAGATAATAAAGAAACCTCGCAAGTTGCGAGGTTTTTATTTTATAATTTGTCTAGTCCTAATACAAAACAGAACTACATTTCTGCAATGT
>NZ_JBYOKO010000056.1:0-1229 GCF_057799275.1 Chryseobacterium sp. 14P4.3.2 | reverse complement strand
CTTTTCACAAACAAAACCACCGCTTAATAGCAGTGGTTTCGCTATTATTACAGGATATAATCTTACAGTAAAGAGGGATAGTTGTTAATACTCTTATACATTAGATATCATCAGATTTGGAATATTACTTTTTTCTACTTTATTTTTAGAAAAGTTTTTTAAAAAATTTGTAATAAATGGTAACTATAGCTGTATAAATAATCATATTAATTCCAAATTGCCCCAAATTACTACCATTAAGCTTCTGACAGTCACTTGAATAAAACTCAAAATAAAACCTAGGTAAGCCTATTGAAAAAGAATTATTAAAAGGTTCTTGACCTAAGAATTTCTGATAGAAAATACTTAAAAAGAGATAAGAAAAAAAACCTACTATTACTTTTATTATTCTTATAATTAATTTCATAACTTAATATTACATTTATTTTGATGGTACTGTTGCATTTCTATAGTATTCAATAGGCTTCAAATATCTATAACCATCGGGTGATTTTGCAGTATATCCTCTTCTGTAAATTGTTAATGGATCTACAATTCCATCTGTTTGTGATCTCATATACACATTTCCAAATGATAACCCAAAATTATTTAAAATAGTATTGCTAAACTCTCCAGAAATTGTTTTTGACCCCCCTGCGCTTCCACCTATTCCAGCTGTGTAGTAAACATTACTAATTCTCATAAATTTTTCAGCAAAAGTATCACTTTGACAACCATAAAAAGCGGCAACGCTATTTTTTGGATCAAAATTCCAATTTATTTTGGACCAACCAACTAAAGACATTTGTCCTTTGTCAATTAGATCTCCTGATTCTTTTGATAAATCATAAGGATTGTTTTTATCATATTCCCCGACAGGTCCATCTGTAGAAGCATGAGAAAAGACACTTAATTCTAATGTTTTACCATAACCTTCTTTTTTTGCAATATCTAATTCTCTTTTTACAATATTTGCAAGTTTTCCAAAATTACCCTCTAAAAGTTCAACTATTTTATCATTAGGATAGTTTCTCCTTATTTCATTTATTCTTGTTTTAGCAGCATCATTCATATCTGCACTTGATCCCATATTTAAAATAAATCTGATTCCTCCCTTTGGTCCGGGTCCTAGATTTTCCCATCCCGTAAATATATTCCCTCCTGATGTTCCAGTTCCTGTAGACATCGTTGCCACATACATTTTAAAAGCAAATTGTGCTGCTTCTCCAGAAGCGAACATTGCATCATTC
>NZ_JBYOKO010000055.1:0-1260 GCF_057799275.1 Chryseobacterium sp. 14P4.3.2 | reverse complement strand
GCATTCTATGACAACAAGCAAATAAAAACCGTTAAAATTTATGACGCAAATTTGTAAGTGTTTATATACGGAGTTTGTCGATTAATCACTGCAAAAACCCTGCTTATAAGTTTACATCGTATATTATTTAAAATTAGCATGGAATTTTTGCCTTCTGCCTTTTTCTTATAATAGTATTCTTTTATCTGGGCATCATATTTCATCGAAGTCATAGCGCACATTTGTAACAGGGATTTCATTTTTTTGTCAGCCACATGATTTACTTTGGTTCTTCCCTTAATACTTGAGCCGGAACTATACTCAAAAGGTGCAACGCCAGAATAGCAGGCAAACTTCCTCCAACTTGGGAAGGCTGTAAAACCTTTTGTAGCAATTATAAAATAAAGGCTTGTTTGATCACCAATTCCAGGTACTGATTTAATGAGTCTGGCCTGTTTCTGTAATTCTTCATTAGACTGAATAATCTGCTTTATTTTGTACTCTATCATCTTAATGGATTTTTTGATAGCGCAAACTAAGCTGCTATTGATCTTTGAAATCTGAGTGAGAATTTCTTTATTTACAAAATCAATATTCTCTTTAGAGGTTTGCATTATCAATAAAGATTTTAAGACCTTTTCTCTTTCAGTGTAAAGCATTTTCAACTTTAAAATATCTAGTTCCGCTAATGTGTATAATGCTAATTTATCAATATTTCTAAGACTATAGTAAGAAATATCTCTAGCATCGGTCTTATCATTTTTACCTCTGGAAATTCCTTTGGACCGCTTAATTTCCATGGCGGGAACTACCCATAGATCAAGTTTCAAATCTGTAGAGATTGTAATTAAATGATTAGTATAAATACCTGTGTTTTCGCAACAGAATAAGACATCGCAAATATCAATTTTTCGTTTTATGAGAGTCTTAATGAAAAGCTTGATGGACTTTACGTCGTTTTTCAAGACAAAGTGTTCAGATACAAGGGTTTGAATGTTTAATACATTTACATCCAATTTCAATTTTGAAACATCAATCCCAATGTGGAAGCAATAATTTTTCATAACTTTGGATTTAGGATAAACAAAATGTTGAACTTCTTTAGAGCCTTTATTAGACCTTAATGTCTATCATTCTATTTGAAGCTGTTCAACGGGATTCAAAGAGAAGGCAGAGGACTAATGCGCAGCATGGTTCTTTACCAGCAAAGTCTAAAGTTCACCTCTGCTTTCCTTTGAATAAATTTAGTCATTTTTATAGAATTCAAAGTAAAGGCAAAGT
>NZ_JBYOKO010000054.1:0-1261 GCF_057799275.1 Chryseobacterium sp. 14P4.3.2 | reverse complement strand
TGTAATCTTCCCCACCTTAGACACACTCAAAAGTAGAGTTTTTGGTTAATAATTCCTTGTTGTCGTTGTTAAAATTTTGTTGGAATGTGGGAAACTCTTTTATATTGCCCTGATTGAGTTTTCCATATTTCAATAAAAAATCCCTTGGTGTGAGGTATTGCAGTGATTTGTGAGGGCGCTCATTATTATAAATCCACATCCAGATTTCTGAGTAATTTCTCATCTGCCTAATGTTCTCAAAAAGATAAACATCTAAAAATTCTGTCCGAAAAGTCCTGTTGAATCTCTCCACCAAAGAGTTTTGTGTTGGTTTTCCAGGCTGAATATAATGAAGCGCAATCTCATTTTTATTGCACCAGTCTTTTAGTTTTTCAGCAATAAACTCCGGACCGTTGTCAACTCTTATTTTTTCCGGTCTCCCACGCCAGTCGATCAGTTGTTCCAGTTGTGAAACTACTCTTGCTGACGGCAAACTAGTATCGATGGTAATATTCAAAATTTCTCTATTGAAATCATCAATGATATTAAGGCTTCTCACGCTTTTACCATTCTCCAAAGTGTCGTGCATAAAATCCATACTCCACGTTACATTGGGATAAATAGGACGAAGCAAAGGCTCTTTTACCCTTGCCGGAAGCCGTTTCTTACGTTTGCTTCTCAGATTCAGCTTCATCGATTTGTAGATCCTGTAAACCCGCTTGTGATTCCACCCAAAACTCAAGTTTCTCAAACGGTGATGCATCGTCCAAAATCCCCAGGTCTGGTGCTGGTTTGCAAGCAAGAATAGTTCCTCCCGAATCTTGTCGTCTTCATTGCTTTTCTTCTTCTTGTAATAAAATACCGAACTGTTTATGATAAAAAGTCTACACGCATTCCGAGTGCTTATCCCGTGTTCTGATCCGGAATAAACAACCAGTTCCCGCTTCTCGGAAGGTGTTAAAGCTTTTTTGCGATCACATCTTTCATCACCACATTTTCCAGCGTAAGTTCCGCTACGATTTTTTTGTACTGCGAAAGTTCCTTTTCAAGTTCCTTCATTTTGGAGAGTTGCTGCACATCCAAACCCCCATATTTACTCTTCCATTTGTAAAATGTCGGCTGACTGATGCCGTGCTCCCGGCAGATCTCATTCACTGTTTTACCTTGATTTTGTTCAGATAGAATCTTAATAATCTGAACTTCTGAAAATTTACTGTTTTTCATTGTCTTCCAAATTTAAAAACTATATTTTTAAATGTTCCGCTTTTTGGGGAAGATTACA
>NZ_JBYOKO010000053.1:0-1297 GCF_057799275.1 Chryseobacterium sp. 14P4.3.2 | reverse complement strand
AACAGGCTTTTAAAAATTATGTAGCAACGATGTCAACAGGAACTGAAACATCAGGAGAGAATATCTTTACGGGATTTGGTAAAGATGATTTGATGAGAGAATATCCTGATAACTACAAAGGAAAATTAGGGCAAGGAGACTGGAAAACATCCGACAGAAAAAACAATACAAGTAGATGGCAAAATGCCAATGAATATAATATTAAGCAAACTAATGGAAGTAGCGAATATGCCGACTTAGATCAAAGGGCAGATTTTTACAGATGGTTTCAATCTGCTACTGATAAAAAAGGTTTCCAAACAAGATGGTCGGGTGCAGCAGCGGAAACAGTTGATAATTTAAAAAATTTAATTGGCAATTATGATAGCTATTTTGGAATGGATATTTCCAATACGGAAATTAGAAACTTCGTGAAAGGTGGAAATAAATTAATATTGAATCATATTTGGAGTAGCTTGCAAGATTTATATAACGGGCCTGTTTTGAGAGGTCAGGTTGCTGCTAATTGGGATGGTCAAAATTTAATTAACGAACAACATTTAATTCAACCAGAATATAATAAACTTAGTCCTGCTTCAGTCAAAATATTAAATAGTAATTTGAGTTGGTTTACTTCCTTTGAGGGAAGTGTTTTAAATTTAAATCATAGATATTTGTATGGAATGGAGTCAATGGGTTATATTGTAAAATGGGGAAAAGATGCTAAAATTAATACAAATGTTAATACTCGATAAAAAATCAAACAGTATTATAACAATAATTTTATTATTAATATTTGCTGTTATATATTATTTCTTTGTTAGAAGTCAAAATCATGATGTTTTTTATTTCCTATTGTTATATGAAGTAACACTTATTTTATTTTATAGCTATAGTTATAAGAAGTACAAAGCAATAATTTACATGATATTGGCAATACTATTTTTAATGCATTTTATTGCTGTTATTTATATAATTTTTAAAATAAGAGGATCCGGAATTTTATCCTGAAAAATCTCCACTCCTTTTATGAATTATGATAAAATAAAATAGTTGAAATTACAATTAAAATGCAAACTTATAAGTATTGTATAAATTTGTTTATTACAGCAAAAAAACTGCTTATAGGTTTGCATCTAATTTTGTTTAAAGAAGCACAGAATTTTTGTTTTCTCTGAAATTATTGATACCAACAATTACTATCCTTTTGGTTTAAACCATATCTCAGGTACGTTTGGCACCTCCAACTTTGGTAGTTTCTACAGTTACAAATACAACGGAAAGGAATTACAAGAGACGGGAATGTATGATTACGGAG
>NZ_JBYOKO010000052.1:0-1317 GCF_057799275.1 Chryseobacterium sp. 14P4.3.2 | reverse complement strand
TTTTTCACAAACAAAACCACCGCTTAATAGCAGTGGTTTCGCTATTATTACTACACTACAGGATATAATCTTACAGTAAAGAGGGATAGTTGTTAATACTCTTATACATTAGATTAAGCCATAAGCACTCATAGTTGCACTTTAGAATTTTATTTGGGAAAAACGCATTTTAGTAATCAAGCATATACAATCCGATAGCTATTATTGGTATGTAAATTCACATATATAGTAAGTATAGAATAATAGAGTATATACCTTTATGTTGCAGATTTATCAATTATTGTGTTTTTATTGATTTATTTTCAAGCATTGGGAGACAATAAAACCACCGCAATTGCAGTGGTTTATTATATCATCAAAGCCCAAGACTTTGCACAATGGGGTAACTTTAAAAGTTGGCCTTATATTACCTAATGGTATTTACATTTTTTATTGTGTCATCTATTAGAATTTCATTAATACCAATTTCTCTTTTCTTCTCATTAATTGAATGCTCCGAAAATGAACCCAATATATTTAATACAGGATGGTTTTTATATTTAGAAATATCCAAAGAATAACTATAACTATTATTCTTACTATTGCATTCAAAAGTCATTGGATATAGCAAAGGTTTCATATCAGCAATTATACCAATGTTTATTTTCGCAGAGTGTATTTTATCAATACTCTTTGGGAAATAAAAATTATATAAAATAGTATTATCTTTACTATTGTACTTCTTTACATAAAACTTACTGTTAGATGCGTTTATCTTATTATTCCTATAAAAAATAATTTGATTATTCAATTCTTTCTTTTTATCAAATTCTTTATAAAATTCTATGTCTAAATATTTTTCATTATTTTTCAGATCATAAGCTCTCCACCAACCTATTTTATATTTTCTTTGATAATTATATTTTCCTTTGATTAGAAATCGGTTATTAACTCCCTCATAATGAATAACAGAGTCATTAACTTTTTTTTGTTGTTTTGCTTGATAATTATTTAAATTAAACACTTCCTCAATGGCTTTCTTTATAGATAAAGCATTCGTTTGTTTATCTTCGTTACATCCTGTTATTATAACTAAAAACAAAAATCCTATTACTCTATTTCTCATCTTCTTTTATTTTATTCGATATTGGCTTGGAACTCTACTATTAAAGTTTCTGATATCCCTATTATAAGAACTGTCTTGAACTGGTTTATATGCTCTGTCAAAATCGCCTGATTTATTTCCATAGAATATAGTTGTATCTTTTTGATATGTAAAACCCGTAGATTTAATTGAGTCTAAAGATGTTACTTTTACAGACATAGAATTTAGACTAT
>NZ_JBYOKO010000051.1:0-1346 GCF_057799275.1 Chryseobacterium sp. 14P4.3.2 | reverse complement strand
GCAGCGGGATTCTTTTATTAATTATGAGTTTTCTCATTATATTCTTTTTCAGTAACTAAAGTATCTTGTGAAATTTTTAGTCCATTCATTTCTTTTTTATATTCATATATAATATTAGATGATGGCTTATAACATTTCAAATATAGTGTGTCCTCTCCTCTAAAATAAATATCAATAACAGAACCAAAATTTCCATGAAAAATAATATCTTCTTTTTTATTTTTCTCTATAGCAACATAGTTTGTAACATCTGATATTGTACTTATTTGAAAAAAAGTCGCTTTAAAGTTTCCATTATCAATGCTCTTAACAATGATCCTATTTTTCTTTTCCTGTTCTGCTATATTTTCTTTCTTGCAACTATATAAGCAAGTTAAAATCACAAAAAATAATATTCTCATTTACTAATATTTTATATCTGTTCTGTATGGGAATCTTCCATAATAGCCATGAAAAATATATGACCCTGAAAATGTATGCTCTCCATAGAATGGCCAGCCTGAATTATATCCTGTAGCTCCTTTATTTTGGGATTGGTTGTAAGCTCCTACTTTTGGCATTACTTGATAATAAAAAAAGTCTTGATGGAAAGGCGATTTATCTGCTGCTACATTCATGTTAGCCCCAAATATTTCATTGCCTAATCCTCTAATGGTAGTTAGTTTTCCATCAAGCATTACTACATTTTCCGGACTAAAACCTGCAACACTTGCTTTAATATCAAATTTTTTTCCATTTCCTGAATTATCTCTTAAATATGAAAGAGTATCATACCAACCCATCCCTTTTGTCTGCTGTTTAAACAAATTGATATAGATATTTTTAATTTCGTTACCATCTAAATTTTTATATGCTTTTCCATTAATTTTCATATTGTATTCTGGATTTAGACTAAAGGTAGCATTTATATGTCCTTCAAATCCACCAGTAATATTGTTCGCCTGCATAAATTCAGTAGGTAGGTGTGTTTCAGCAATTTTTTGACTTGAGTTTATGTCATAATTCCCTTTTTCATCAGTAATATAAATTCCTGTATTTCCATCATTTTTAGCATTTAAAACAGTGTAAGTTCCATCTTTATTATCCTTTACTCCAGTACTTGCTACTCCTCGTCCATCAGGGTCGATAAGATTAATTGGATTATTCATTGCGTAGTTATAAGGTGGCCACCTCCTATATTTCTCTGCTAAAGGATCCACCACACTCCATCTTCCCAAATCCGCCATATACATCCTCGCTCCATAATCATACATTCCCGTCTCCTGCAGCTCCTTGCCGTTGTACTTATAATTCATATAACCTCCTAACAAGCCTTTCACTCCTCCAATATGATTCATTCCAAATGC
>NZ_JBYOKO010000050.1:0-1364 GCF_057799275.1 Chryseobacterium sp. 14P4.3.2 | reverse complement strand
CGTTCCTCCTAACCACATTGGTAGTGCATCTACAATTGCATTCATAGAAGCTAGATCATCCGCACCGAGCTTGGTTATACTACCTCCTTCATTTAGTCGTGCATAAGCTGATAATCGTTGTTGTTAGGGAGACTAATATTCAACAACATAAGAAGAATCACCTTTTATTTTATATAGCTTTTTTGAACTTAAGCTACCGTCAATATTATAAATTTCAAAATATCCTGTCTTTAATTTACTTTGGAAACATTCCTCTGGATTAGAAGATTTTTTGAATCTATATATTCCTTTAGAAAAGAGCTTGTGTGTATTTTTTTCTTCTATTATTTCTGTACCATAAAAGTAGTTACCTTTTGAACTATTTATTATTATAAGGGTGTCAAAATGGTCATTATAAATATCATTGTCTTTTTCCTTATAAACGTAAATTGTATCTAGAAAGTGATCTCTTTTAAACTTTCCATCTGCTTTAATAAAGCCATTTTTATCATAAATGCTATAAGATAAATCGCTCTCTTTTGTGCAGGATTTTATAAAAAAAATAGAAAACATTAGTAATAAAAAACGTACTTGATAATTCATTCTACAGTGCAATTTTAGTGTTATATACAGTATCATTTACAATAATATATTCTGTTTTTCCAATAATAGTTCCTCCCATATCAAAGGTATTATGAATACCGAATGGTTGTATGCTCTGTAATGCTTTTCTAAAATCCGAGTTTCTTTTATATCTATATGATCCCATAAGCTTAGCTCCTCTTTCAAAAATAATGTATTCTGTTCCATAAAAATAAGAACCTTTCATGCTATCTATACTAATAGAATCTTTAAATGGAAGATTTGGATTTTTGTTATAAACAATAGCTCCTATAAAGTAATCTTTATAAAAATTCAAATTCATTACAGCCTTTTCGTTCTTATCAAAAAATGTAATTTTAGTAGTATCTATTTTTTTATTTAAAACATAATTAAGCTTTCCGTTTGGATAATATATTTTTTGAGATACTTCTTTTTTACACCCAAAAAAAATGAACAAACTACATAAAATAATATATTTCATAATCTATTTCCTTAATTGTCTATTCCAGTAATTATTAGAATCTTTAATTGCTTTATTTAATGAATCTACTGTTCCTTTACTCAGTCCTTCTCCTCTTACATTTTTATATTTTAAACCAAATGGAGATCCATCATTATTACGTAAAACTCCAGTAGCTTGCCTATCCCAAATGCCAAATGTATCTGATTTTACAGTCCCTAATCCTGATAAACTTCCAAATGGATTTCCAATACCTTCTACGTCAAGACCAAATTGGATAGCGGCATCTCCCAAATTTTTACGATCAAGCCTTGTATTTCTA
>NZ_JBYOKO010000049.1:0-1398 GCF_057799275.1 Chryseobacterium sp. 14P4.3.2 | reverse complement strand
TAGTCATGGTCGGAAGATTTTTCTTCCGACTTTTTGTTTTTAGACATTCAATATTATTGTTTTAATTAACTGATTATCAGTTAATTAATTTGTTTTATTGTTTGTTTTTTTGTATCTTTGCTACTGATAATCAATTGTTTATGTCAGTTTTTAAAGATCACAAGATATCACTTAAAAATGTTTTAGAATTTATTCCCGAAGCCCTTTTAAGCCATCTTTCTGCTACTACTAAAGTAGATTATTACAGTAAGGTTCTGCATGGCAAAAAAATGTTCTACTTGCTTTTGTTCTGTATTTTCGATAACGAAAAATTAAGTCAGAGAACTTTGGAAGATACTTTTAACAGCAGCGGATTTAAGGCATTATTTGGCTTGGGAGAAGAGGAAAAAGTCCGCAGGAGTTCGATTTCAGAGCGGCTTTCAAAAATCGATTCTAATTATTTCAAAGAAATCTATGAACAGATGTACGGAAAATTTTCGGAACTTTATCCCAGGACCGAAATCGAAAAATATAACTTAATCCGTGTTGACAGTACTATTGTTGCCGATACCTGCAATAAGCTTAAGGAAGGCATCGATCAGAAAAGCGGTAAAAAATTGGTAAAATTCAGTTTTTCCTTTGATGGAGTTCTACCATCGGCAGTAGAGATTTTTACGGGGCAAAAGTATTCGACAGAAGACAATGCTCTTGCTGAGGCTATTTTGAAGCAGGTAAAAAAAGAAGAACACCACGATAATATTTATATCATAGACCGGGGCTTACAATCCACCAGAACCATAAAAGAATTTGAAGAAAAAGATATAAAATTTATTGTTCGCTCTAAAGAAAACAGAAAATTTGAAGAGATCGAATCTTTTCTTAAACCGGAAAGTACTGTAGAATGGGATAGCTGGAAAGTTATTAAAGACAGTAAGGTAAAACTTTACACGGGAAAACCCATCCAAAACAAACGTGGAAACATCCATCATCGGGAAGAAAAAGTGGAAACACATTTTAGGCTGATGGTCATAAAAAACGAAAAGACAGACAAAGAGTTCTGGTTTATCACCAACGAATTTGAACTTTCTGCCAAAGAAATATCGGATTATTACCGTAAAAGATGGGATATTGAGGTGTTCTTCAGGTTTATGAAACAAGAGCTCAATTTAAGTCATCTTGTTTCACTTAATAAAAACGGAATTGAAGTGATGGTCTATATGACGATGATCGCTTCTATGTTGTTATTGATCTACAAAAAAGCAAACGACTTAGGATACAAAACGGCAAAGAGACGCATTACTATGGAACTTCGCGATATGATTACTGCCATTCTAATCCTTTTTGCAGGTGGTGATCCTGCTAAAGTCTTCAAAACATAAACACAAAAAATATGGTCGGAATTTCTTCCGACCATAACTA
>NZ_JBYOKO010000048.1:0-1688 GCF_057799275.1 Chryseobacterium sp. 14P4.3.2 | reverse complement strand
CCGTTTGGATTAAACCATGTTGGAGGATCTGGAAGTTATTACAACTACAAGTATAACGGCAAGGAACTTCAGGAAACAGGGAATGTATGATTATGGGGCAAGATTTTATATGCCGGATATCGGAAGATGGGGAGTAGTAGATCCGTTGGCGGAGAAGATGACAAGACATAGCCCTTACAATTATGCGTTTAATAATCCTATAAGGTTTATTGATCCAGATGGTAGAGCCCCTAAAGATGATATTACGGTTAATAATTCAGGCAAAGTTCAATATGTAAAACAAAATAATCAACCCAATAGATTTTTTGACATGAAAGGAAATGAACTTAAATTCAATGACCCAAAAGGTGTTGATAAGAAATTCTTAAACTCTGAATTTAAAAAAGGAGATAGGGTTTATTATGCTATAAGCTCAGGGCAAGTAGATAAAGCTGTAAATAGTGTAGGGTTAAATGATGAAATAAAAAAGGCTAGAGGAGCAGTTGTAGCATTGCCAAGTAATGAAATGAAAGCGGCGGCTTATGGAATAGCAAATGCAATGATTGCCTTTGAATCTCATAATGATGCTGATTTTACACATAGTTTTTTAACAAATCAAGTTGAAGGAGGAAAGAATGGTTTAACAGAAGATGGAGGAGTTTTTAGAACATACTATGTAGAAGATGAAGCATTTTTTAAATTTGAAGGGACAAATGATGTTTACAATCTTTATGATGCAGGGAATTTTATGTGGGGAAATTGGACAAAAGAAATTGGATTAACAGATATAGAAGTTTCGACAGGTTCACAAGCAAATGAGTTGAGAAAAGGCAGCTTAGATTCTGGAGCGGATCAAAATGCAATAAAAAAAGGAAGAAAATATTAACATGCTAAAAAAGATTCAATACCCTAAAAATTTAATACTGATATTTTTAGTATTTTCTTTGTTTTTCTATCTAATTAGAAATATTGGAGATGGAAGATCTCTTATTGATTTGATATTAAACTGGATTATTTTTATACCAGGAATAGTTACGTTTTTTATTTTTTTTATAAGTAATATTTTCAAATATAAGAATGACAGAACTAATTTATTATATTCTGTAATACCTCTAATTATTTTATTCTCTTTCATTATTTATGTTGTATATAATTTTTTTATAACTTGGAATGAAGTATGGAATACTCCATAATAAAAACAACAAAGCCACTCGTTTGAGTGGCTTTGTTGTTTATAAAATGCTTTGCAGTTTAGTTTGCTTGAGAAAGGCATCCAGGAGAGCGAAGACGTGTTGTCTGTCGTTCTCTTTTAGTTTTTGGATATCAAGGATTTTGGAGATGATATTTTTTTCCAAAAGAACATTTGTAGACCCTACAAGATAATCCAGAGACACTTCCAGGGCTTCTACCAGCTGTGTGGCCATCTCAATAGATGGTTTTGCTTCCTCACGCTCCCCCCGCTGGTACGAATATTTTGTTCGTACCTAAATTAAATATAAGATTACTTTTCAACGCAGCTTGTTCTTATAAAGCCCAAGCTGGATTTTTCAGGAGTAGCTCTAACAGATAACCTTGAATATAAATACACCGGAAACCGCCTTAATCAGGTGATAGAATCTGCCATGAACGATACCGGTTATGAAGGAAGTAATAATATCATAGATTATGACCTGAACGGGAGTGTGACCACGATGAAGGATAAAGGAATT
>NZ_JBYOKO010000047.1:0-1770 GCF_057799275.1 Chryseobacterium sp. 14P4.3.2 | reverse complement strand
CATTACAGCAATGTAGTTCTGTTTTGTATTAGGACTAGTCAATCCGCTACGAAGTTACAAACTTCGCAGAGCGGGGGGAAAGTCCATCTCCATATTTCGCATATGACTCTAAAATAGCCTTCTTAAAATCATTAAATGAACATGATAAGTATGTGCTATTTAATACAATTGGAGACTGATATGTATTATAGTTGTAATTTAAAACCCACTTTAGAAATCCACTTTTTTTATTTATATAAATAGTAGGATTTTTAAGTGAAATTTTAAGGTGTGGAATATTTTTTATATCATACTCTTCAATTCCTATGACATCTTGCCATTTTATAAAAGGATAATTCAAAATGCTAACACCATCATAAATACCTTCATTGTTGATGAGAAAAATTGATTTTCTATCTAATAATTTCATAAAAAATAAAATTATTAAAAACATTGAGAAAAGAATGGCAACTAATCCTATTACAAATATTATAATACCATTTCTAGTAACTACAGTTACATACTTATTAGGATTTAATACAAAGGCTATACCTAAAAGTAATATTACAAATAGAACTAGAATAATTAATATTAATTTTATGTAGTTTTTTTTAAAATATATCATAGATTATCATTTATATAAATTCTCAACTTCTTGTCCAAACATTTCTCCGTACATATATCCTACACCTGCTCCTACCACAAAACCTAAAATTGTTCCTGCTCCAGGAATTGGGATAAATGATCCAATATACATTCCTATCATTGCACCTTGGGTTGCGCCAGCAAGTCCACCAATTACACTGGCTGCAGCAACCGCAGTATTTTTTCCAGGTCTCCAACCGTCATTAGATAATCCTTCACCCACCTCATAAGCATTAAGTGCATAACCAACGTATCCCAATCTTTTAGCATATTTTCCATACATTGCAGTGGTTCGTACATAATTGCTTCTCAATCCTATTTGTGAGCCTGCTGCTCTTCCTGCGTATCGAATACTTCTTTGATTTCCAAGATTATCCATCCAATAACCCCTGCGATATAAATCAGTACGTTGATCGGCTATTGCTTCGTACATAGTTCCAATTATTCCAGATCCATAATCTGCCCAATTTTTATAAGCGTCCCAAGAGGTGTCTGAATTAAGTTTCATACTATGCATGACTCCCAGATCACCTTCTCCATACATTTCATCACCAATTCTGTAAGAAGTCTGGGTGGCCTCTCCTGTCCACCACTTCATATATCCGTTTTGGGAGGTTAATGAAAAGCTCTGCCCATTTTCAAATGATGCCATTAAGTCCCTATACGCCTGAGTCTTACCAAAAGCAAGATACCCGCCGCCGCCGCCTTCATCTGGGGTTCTCCCCATAAACTGAGTCATCTGCATTTGAGAATGTGCCATAATTGTAAAAGGATTTGCATATCCTGAGGTATCAATATGTCCAGCTGCATCCATCCATCTTCCATCAGGATCTCTCATTGAAATAGGATTATTGGCTACATAGGCAAAAGGACTTATAGAAGTATATGCTTCCGCCAACTGGTCTATCCCGTTCCATCTTCCCAGATCTGGCATATATTGTCTCCAACCGTAATCAAACATTCCGGTTTCCTGAAGCTCTTTGCCATTGTATTTGTAAGAGTAGAGACCTCCAAAGTTGGAAGAGTTCAAACCGTTTCCGCCCGTATGGCTTAAGCCAAAAGGATAGTAATTGTTGGTGTCAATAATTTCAGGAGCGCCTGCGCTGTTTTTGGCAAAGGTGACCCTGGTATTTCCAAGGTGGTCTA
>NZ_JBYOKO010000046.1:0-2060 GCF_057799275.1 Chryseobacterium sp. 14P4.3.2 | reverse complement strand
TGGAGGCGGGAAAGGACAAAACAAAACGACAAAGATGACAGACTATCTGGATGGATTTCAATATAATTATATCGAAACCTCAGGTCCTTGTTTATGGTGCAAAACCAGTGTTGCCTTTGAAGCAGAAGCTTACAGAGATAAGAATATTTTTGATCCCGGAATCATATCCCCTATATGGCTGCTTGATTTTGTCCCCACTGCAGAAGGATTTTACAGTTTCATAGAAAACCGCTATATTTATCAGTATAAAGACCACCTCGGAAATGCCAGGGTAAGTTTTGCCAAAGACAGCACAGGCAACCCTGAAATAACGGATACGAATAATTATTATGCATTTGGAATGAATCATATTGGAGGAGTGAAAGGCTTGTTAGGAGGTTATATGAATTATAAGTATAACAGCAAGGAGCTGCAAGAGACAGGAATGTATGATTATGGGGCAAGAATGTATATGCCGGATTTGGGTAGATGGGGAGTTATGGATCCACTGGCGGAGAAAATGAGAAGATATAGCCCTTACACTTATGTAGGCGATAACCCTATAAGGTATATAGACCCAGATGGAAGAAAATTTATTAATTTTGACGAAAATGGAAACTATACTGGTACTACAAAAGATAATTGGTGGCATAACTTATGGAATGGAAGTAAGGGAAGAGTTGTAAAAAGTGATGGAAGTACACAGCAGAAATTTAGATTTGCTGATCCTAAAAATGATGTTGCTGATATACAATCAGGTAAAATAAATAAACTTGAATTTGTTACAGAAAAACAAGTCCGTACATTAGTTAGATGGTCAGGAGCATTTGATCCTAAAAATAAAGCGAGTAATAGGAGTCTTTCTGAAAGATATGATTATATAAAAAAAGAAGGAATAGGCGGAGGAAAAATGGATTTTGCTTATACACAAGTACCTAAAATGTTTCCAAATGCAAAACCAAGTAACCCTACGACCAATACTTCAAATACAATATTTTTAGTTGAAGGTTTGGCTCATAATCAGAACAATTTTGGGAATTTTTTATTTGGTG
Organism: Chryseobacterium sp. 14P4.3.2; assembly: GCF_057799275.1. Taxonomy (NCBI): domain Bacteria; kingdom Pseudomonadati; phylum Bacteroidota; class Flavobacteriia; order Flavobacteriales; family Weeksellaceae; genus Chryseobacterium; species Chryseobacterium sp. 14P4.3.2. The sequence goes on along the minus strand of NZ_JBYOKO010000046.1, from coordinate 1,029 downwards.
CATCAGGTCGTGCTATGCAATTCACAGGAGCTGAATTATCGTTAGGAGCACATTATAATAGTGTAGTTAATTCTAGCACAAATGGTTATAGTAGTCAGCTAGATTCTTCTGATGATCAACTTTCTATATCTAGTGGAGTGCTTTTTTCAGATAAGTACAATTATGGAGATATGCAAATTCAAGTAACTGTGGGAACTCCTACACCAGCTAATATACCATAAAACTTAAATCAAATTAAAAAATGAAAAAATTTATTTATTATTTATGTCTATTGTTTATAATATCTTGTAAAAGTAATTATGAAAAAGAATTTATTAACAGATATTCGAATTATGATTTTTCAAATTATCAAGGGAGTGAGATTTACGTAAGAGGGTTTTCTTCTAGAAACTCCCCAATAATATTTTTAGAAAGTATCAAGAATAATAATTTTGTACGACTTACGATAAATTATAATAAACAGTCTAAGAGTATTATTGATATAGAAGAGAGTTATCCTAAAGATTCTTTAAAAGAGAATTTAAAAATTAATGCTAATGATCAACTGAAAAAACTCACAGCAGACTTTGTTGATATGAATATTTATTATTTAAAAGTAGATAGTTTAGGCAATGTATATGTTAAACCATCTGCTGATGAACACTCTCCAGTCATAGGGAAGTTTATTTCAGAAGAATATAGAAAAAAGATATTTGTAAAAAGTATTTCTCTAAAAAACGGATGGTATAAAGAAATTTATGATTAGATAATTTGTAAGAATAAGATGGTAATGTATCAAATGTGTTGGTAAGCCGCTACGCATTCTATGACTTTGAGTAGATAAAAATAACCCACCGCAAAAGCGGTGGGTTTTGTGTATTATAGCGTTGCGATATTTTTAGGTGGTACATTTTCGTAGTTGGATCGATAAAAGTACAGAGCAAATGTATTAGAAGGAATCATTGCTGCTATAGAGATATAGAATCCTGTTTCAGATCCATTAAACTTTAGTATCCACAAAAGGATAATTACAATGGTAGTATATAGTGA
>NZ_JBYOKO010000045.1:0-2160 GCF_057799275.1 Chryseobacterium sp. 14P4.3.2 | reverse complement strand
TAAACGTACAGCGGCATCTATGCCAGGGAACACAGCTACTTTGGTAGATAATCTTGATTATATCTATAATGGCAACCGCCTGACCCAAGTGATCGAAAATGCCATGAATGATACCGGTTATGAAGGAGGTAATAATATCATAGATTATGACCTGAACGGGAGTATGACCACGATGAAGGATAAAGGGATACAGAGTATTCAGTATAACTATTTAAATCTTCCCTACCAGATTAATATTCAGAATGTTAATTTTGCAGGAAAAGTAAACACGGCAGATATCAGCCATCTTTACCGGGCAGATGGGGTGAAACTTCGCAAAACATATATACAGTCATTTCATATGGGGCTGCCTATAGATCATCTTACTGATTACCTCGATGGTTTCCAGTATAGCTATAGAGGTGATGGCAATGTATGTTTAGTGTGCAGAACAGAAACAGCCTATGAAGAACAGGCCTACAGAAAAATAATTGATCCTGTAATTCCTTCTACTCCCCAATGGACTCTGGATTTTGTACCTACCGCAGAAGGATTTTACAGTTTCAAAGAAAACCGCTATATTTATCAGTACAAAGACCACCTCGGAAATGCCAGAGTAAGTTTTGCTAAAGACAGCCAAAGTGCTCTTGAAATTATTGACACCAACAATTACTATCCTTTTGGTTTAAATCATATAGGCCAAGGAAAAAGTCTTTTAGGTGGGTATTTAAATTACAAGTACAATGGGAAGGAGCTACAAGAGACTGGGATGTATGATTATGGGGCGAGATTCTACATGCCGGACATTGGAAGATGGGGTGTTGTAGATCCGTTGGCGGAGAAGATGACAAGACATAGCCCTTACAATTATGCGTTTAATAATCCTATCAGATTTATTGATCCTGATGGTAGAAATGCAATTGATCCGGTTGAATTATTTAATTCTGATGGAAAAAAAATTGGACAAGATCAAAATGGTATTGACGGGAAAGTATCTATAATATCAGATAAAGTCCTTGCAAATAATATTGAAAAAAGTTACAATAGGGGAGAAGTTGCATCAAAATCAGACGTGGAAAGTGGTTTACAAACTACTAAGACAGTTTTAACTGAAGCTCTTGATAGCTTGCAGAGAACAATAAATAATGGAGGAAATAGTGAAGAAACAGCTGTTATCGATCCAAATGACAATATAGTAAGAGGAGAAGCTGAAACTGTGAAAACTGGTAATCTTTCAACAACGACTTTACCAGATGTTAAAGGAGAAAATAATACTAGTATTCATAGTCATGTACCCTTAAATCCGTCAATTACTGATCGAGGAACAATTGCATTTTCATCAGCATTACGACCTAGCACTTTAGATGGAAAAGCGTTTGAAAAATTTGGTCTAAATATTATTGTAGGTAGGCTGGGAAATCAAACGGGTACTATTGATGGAGCCGGAAAAATAACATTGGATCCCAAGCCATCACTGGGAGCAGTTTTTTATAAGAGGAATGAAGTAACTCCCTCTTTACAGTTGAGCACGAATATAATTGAAAAAATAATTAAAGGAAAATAAGAATGAAAGTAAGAATACTAATATGTTTACTTTTTATTTGCTTTAGAGTAATGTCTCAAAAACAACTTCATGTATTAATTACTGTTGATGATGAGATTACCGGATCTTATAATCTTTCTCATAGTTATTTAATAGTACAAAAAGATACTATTACTCTAAAATATGAAATGGGAAGATTTGAATTAAGTGATAAGAAAGATTTAAATGAAATTGATGGTAATAGTGATATTGACTTGAACTTTAGGTATTATGACAATTGTTCAGATCAAAAAAAATATCATGTTAGACTCAAGTTATCTCTATTATTACAGAATTATTTTTTATTAAAAATTTATAATTTTGATCGATATCCTAATGTTTTTAATAAAAATAAAGGGTATGGATATGAGTATATTTCTCCCGTTATATCAGAGATACTACCAAGGAAAAAAAAAGCTAATAAAAGTAAATGTATACATTAATAGATTATATGAAAAATTATTAATAATTTTTGGTGACACGAACATCTTACCTGTGGGTTGACATGGAAGTTGTTTAAACTTATTTTGAAAAAAAAGTTCCGAGAAAATTAGCAATTTTGGATTGCAATTTAAAAGACTAATAATCTGGAACTCATC
>NZ_JBYOKO010000044.1:0-2225 GCF_057799275.1 Chryseobacterium sp. 14P4.3.2 | reverse complement strand
AAAACTATTTAAGAAAACTGTGGAAATTGAAGATGGTATCAATGGAACTGTCACCAGTACAACAGATGCAGATTATTTAGATGGATTTCAATACAGCCATACGACCACGCAGAGTAGCACCTCACCTGGTGGCGGTGGAACTCCTGTTGAAGAAGCAGAAGCGGCTTTTGCAGTATCCCCTATGAGAAAAGCCATGGAAATAGAAGCGTTCTCCGTAGAGCAGAGAAGAGTTCCTCCTCCCGCCATTAAGACTCCCGACTTACAGTTTTTCCCAACTTCTGAAGGATTTTATGATTATGGAAAAGATCAGTATATTTACCAGTATAAAGATCATTTAGGAAATACAAGGATAAGTTTCGGAAGAAACAGCGCAGGTGCTCTGGAAATCACTGATGCTAATGATTATTATCCTTTTGGGATGAACCATTTAAAAACAGGAAATTCATTCTTTGGACAGGGGACTTATAAGAATTATAAGTATCAGGGGCAAGAATTGCAGGAAACGGGTATGTACTCGTTTAAGTGGAGAAATTACATGCCAGATGTTGGACGATTTACCTCAGTAGACCCATTAAGTGAAAAATTTCCATATAATTCTACATACGCTTTCCAAGAAAATAAATTAGGAATGGGAAGAGAGTTTGAAGGTCTTGAGTTAGTTCCTTTCGAATTTCTGATGATGTCTAATTCTGCGGTAAGACCAACTACTCCTATTGCGGAAACGATGATACGGGAAACCCAGATTGAAGGAATTACATTAACTGGGAGAGCGACCCCACCACCTCAAATGGGATTTTTAGAAAGAATTGGAAATGCTATCAGCAAAGGTTGGGACTCTCTTACGGGTAATAACAAGCCTGAAACTACCAGCACTATGGATAAAACTGTAGAACAGGTAAAACCTGAAAGTATTACTGAACAAGTCAAACCGGAAAATAGCAACGAATTTACAAAACCTGAGGGTTGGGAAACGAAACAGACTAAAAGTCCTGGTGTACAGCATAAAGATCCAAATAATCCACGTAATAATGTTCGTGAAATGAAAGGGAACGAAGATAGTCCCAACCCTTTACAACAAAAGGATTATATAAAATATCAAAAGGATGGAGTACTTTATGATAAAAATGGGCAACCAACAAATGGAGGAAGAACACCAGAATCCCATATTCCAAAAACAGAATTTGATCAAACTAAAATGCCGCCTTTTGATTAATAAATAATATTATGTATAAAGAATTTAAAGAAAGATTAGTGGAATTGTCAGATATAAATCTGCAAAGGAAATTGTGGTTGAATATTGATAATACTACTGGGTTAGTATCTTCTTATTCGGAATTGTTTAATACTTTATTGGGTGATTTTGATTTTGATTATGAAATAGAAGATATAGACGATCATAATTTAAAGCAAAATCTTTTTAAATTAAAAGAAATGTTAGAGGAGTATCAAGAGCCTTCTTCTTATGAGGAAAATTATGATGATAATATTATTCTTGATGATCCAAAATGGAAAGAAATCGTAGACTTCACAAAAGTTATAATTGAAGATATGAATAGAGATTCTGCTATGCAAGATCTTTGACTTTGCACTGATAAAAAACAGAACAATAGAAATAAATCTTTGGGATAGTGTTTAGGGCTAGAATAAAAGGGCTGAATTTTTTATATTTGTGGTAATGAATAAAAAATCATGATGGAAAAGGACACTATCCCACGAAGTGTGTAAGTTAAAAAGTTAGGGCTTAGATTTTATAATCTGAGCCTTTTTTCAAAAATAAGAATAAATTGGTTTAGGACAATACCCCAATTTTGAATAGGCATCGTGGATATGCAAATAAAAACTCCAGTATAAGTTAAGCTACATTTTTGTAAATGTTTTTTTAATTATTAAATTCTTCGATTGTTTTGTAATTGAGTGTGCTATGCCTTCTTTTTTTATTGTATCCCGCTGGCAAAGTCTTCTGACTTTACACTGATAACCATAAACCCTCGCAAAAGCGAGGGTTTATGGTTTTACAAAGCAGCAGCATTTTTAGCAAAAAAGTCTTCAAACCCACCACCTGAGTCAGCGGTAATTTTGACGAATACCTGACCTATGACCTGAATGGAAACATCAGTAATCTCAAACGTACAGCGGCAGCTATGCCAGGAAACACTGCTACTTTGGTAGATAATCTTGATTATATCTATAATGGCAACCGCCTGACCCAAGTGATAGAAAATGCC
>NZ_JBYOKO010000043.1:0-2548 GCF_057799275.1 Chryseobacterium sp. 14P4.3.2 | reverse complement strand
ATTTCTCAGACATGGCATCCATTGCTCCCCATCTTCCCAGATCAGGCATCATCATCCTTGCACCATAGTCATACATTCCCGTCTCTTGTAATTCCTTTCCGTTGTATTTGTAACTGTAGAAACTACCAAAGTTGGAGGTGCCAAACGACCCTGAGGTATGGTTCAGTCCAAAAGGATAGTAATTGTTGTTGTCAATAATTTCAGGAGCGCCTGCGCTGTTTTTGGTAAAAGTTACCCTTACTTAATACTCTTTACAACACAAAACCACCGCTCAATGGCAGTGGTTTTTATTATTACTTTACCAAGTGGTAGTTATTGTTTTAATGTGTCTGATACGTAAATATCATTCCCTGAAATTTCTCCATTTTCTAACTGAAATATTTCCCAAAAATTCCCTTCAATAAATAAATCTTTATTATTGAAATTTGCGGGTATAGAAACCGTACAATCAAAAACATTTTTATTTTTAAAGCCTTTAGATTCTAAGTGTCTATATACTTTTCCCTGAAAAGAATATCTATAATACAATTTTCCTTCGGAGTGAACTTCGTTAGATTGGTAGGGTATGTAAAATTTATACTTTACAAAATTTTGACTTTTATTAATCCTATAAAATTTACTTTTTAGTGTGTCAATTTTCCCATTTTTATATAATATATATTGATTAACAAACTCTTTGTTATCAATAAATTTATATTCTAACTTAGCAACAATTTCTTTTTTATTATCGTCAAGTGCTTCCCACCAACCAATTTTCTTATTGCCATTCATATATCCTTGTATAATGTAGTTATTAAATAATCCTTTTATTTTGTATAAAGAGTCATTAATTTTACTTTTTTCAATATTCCTCATGTTCTTTAAGTCAGTTGGAATTGAAAAATATTCTGTAGAATTTAGATTTTCATCCTCTTTTAATTTTTCATTTTTACATGAAAAAAATGAGAAAAAAAGAAAGTAAAAAAAAACATTCTTATTTATTATATTTTTTACCATTTCGCACGTTTTGTTGAATCTGCTGTTTTATATAATTTTGACATTGCTTCGATATAACTTTCTCCTTTTTGTGGTAGTCTTTTATATGTAGTATCCTTGATACCACTTTTATCAAATGTATAATCGTTAAAGTATAGGGTATCAGCTGCTTTATCTCCGCTATGTAATTCATATAACTCCCTAAATCTATCTAATCCCCATGCCCCTGCATACAATCTACCTGCCCATGTTGGAGCGTCTCTATTTTTAAAACCATTAGCTGGAAAAGTACTTGGAAATACAAAACTTCCAGCATCTAAAGTAAAAAGCTTATCACCAGGTCTAAATTTATCCCAGGTACTTGCATCAAAATCTGTTCTTGCCAATCCTCCAATATTGGTGATCTGAGGATACTCTTCATTGGTAGATCCTATCAAACCAGATATAGCAGTAGTTTATTTTGTTGATTTCAAACATTATGATGGTGAGTCTGAAAAAAATCTTCTTTTAAATAAACAGAGCGATCAAAAAGTTAAGATCACTCTGCTTTTATTAATCATTTTTTATTATTGAGATAATAAGCCAAATAACGGTCTTGTTTTTCCTTTTATTTTGGATTAAAAAGTTTAATCTTTTCTGTAAACAGGTTTTATAAACATTCTATCTACAGCAAGTAAAACACTATCTTTTTGTTTAGAACTTGAAAACCTTGTAGCTATACCAATTATACTTTCGTTTTGTTTTATAGGGATATAACAAGAATAATAATTAATAATCTTTGTACAATTTAATTTTTCATTTTTAATTATTTTCCTTTTGAGAGAATCTGAAACTGTATAATTAAAGCTAACGTTATAGGTTCTAAATTTAGATTCTGGAAAATAAAATTTAAAATTTACTCCATTCTTATCAGATGAAGCAGTGTAAAATTTGCTTAAATTTTCTTGAAGCTGTCCATTTTTGTATATTTTTATCTGATTCTCAATTTGTTTATCTAAAAAAATATACTCGATATTATAAAATTCATTATTTAACTTATTTTGAACTTTCCACCAGCCTTCTTTAGAATTATCTGATTCATTTATTGTTCCCTCAAGGTTATAGTTCTCATTATTTCCTTTAACTTTTGTTATCGAATCGTTGATTTTAGTTTTGGTAATGGTATAATCACTTAATTGTGTAAGTTGAAGAAGATTTTTCTGTTCTTTCTTTTTGCAACTAAAAATTATCAGTAAAACAAAAATTTTTATTATTAAATTTATTTTACCACCCATAAGTTTTGTAATGCCAACCTTTACGATATTCCACATTGTTAATTGAATCAACTGTTTTTTGAAGTTTGTTTCTTTCATTACTCATATTTTTTTCAAGAACTCTTTTTATAGTATCTTGCGGAGACGGATAGAAGAGAGTTGCATTAATATCAATACTATCATCTTTCTTTTTTCTAAATAGATCTGATAGTTCTCTAAATCTATCACCACCCCATACACCCGCATACAATCTACCTGCCCATGTTGGAGCGTTTCTATTTATAAAGCCATTAGCTGGAAAAGTACTTGGAAATACAAAA
>NZ_JBYOKO010000042.1:0-3567 GCF_057799275.1 Chryseobacterium sp. 14P4.3.2 | reverse complement strand
GATATAGTTTTCTCTGATTCCGGAAGGAGATGTAATGGTTCTTACTCCTACTAATGGATCATAGGTATAAGTAGTGATCTGATAAGCAGGCAGATTATCCCTAAATGTCTTTAATGCATTTAATAGTGGAGTCTCATCGTTATTTGCAGTAGCTGAAGCATCTATATTGGAAGCTGTAACAATAGCATCGATTAATGACTGCTGAATGTCTAATAGTTTCGCGCCTTCTATTCTCGCAATAGGTTGGGTCTGATTATAGCCCCAGATTATTGTTGTGGAAACTCCGTTCTTGGTGGTGTACTGCTGTAGATTGCCCTTTAGGTCATATTTATCGTAAGCCACTTCTTCCTTGGTAATGTTTTGTAAGTCGGTAGATAATACGGAATACGGCAGGGGTAAACCGGAGGTTTTTGTATTGGCTTCTGTTTGATTGGCAGGATAAATTTGCTGGGTAAAAGAAACCACCTTACCCTGATCGCCCGAATCATTCTTCTTAATTAGCTTATTTTCCAATGGAATACCTACGATATTTTTATCTTTTAAGTATAAATTGCCAAGTTCGGGAGAATATTTGAATATACTTTCTTCAATAGTGTTGTCAGGTTGTTTAACTGTTGACTTGACAAGCATATTGTGAAGGTTATAATCATAGAAAAAGTTATTCTCCGTTGTTACAATATTTCCTCCGAAATATTTCTTTGTCGTAGACTTGGAAACAAAATTATTATAGTAATAGGTCTTTAATTTTTGGGCCCATGCATTAGAAATATTGATGGAAAGATGAAATTTATCGTACCTATTGGGATCCTCATTATATACAATATTAGTTTCTTCTAACAAATTATTGTTTTCATCTCTAATAAGTTTTTTCGAAAGCTTTCCTCTTTCAATATTGGTGTCATCAGGCATTATAAAAATATTACTAACTGAAGGAGAAGGTGTATATGTACCATCTGTTAATTTTATGGTAAAATTATTGTAATTGATATATCGGTCCGGCCTGTCAATATATGATGTATAATAATCTGTAATACTTCCTTTATTGGTTAGCTTTTCAGTCACCTGAGAATAATTAATTACAGAACTTTCAAATAGATTTTTTGAAAACCCAGATGACACTTGGTAACCTACTGTTTCATCTATGGCTATCGGATATATTTGTGAGTTATTAATTTGCTTCCGTATTTTGAAGTAATACCGAGGCCAATCCATTAATATCCCGGAGCTTTGGTTTGAATCATTGCTATAAAAAAATTCACGGATATTTTGATTAGTATTGGAATCAAAATCATAGACCTTTTTAATTCTTGTCCCACCGGATATCCCAATGATAGAATATAGTTTAGGAATAAACAGATTGTCAAAACGTCTTTCTAATCTTTGGCTGTATTGATGAGGCTCGTATTCAAAAAAAGATTTGCCACCCGTAGGATAGGTAACTCCTGTTAGGGCATACATTTTTGCATAATCAAAATTTGGATCTCTTTCATCACTCGTATACTGAAAATCACCATTATTATAATAAGTAACCCCAGGTATTAATTTGGGCGTTGAAAAATAGGGGTCATTAGTTAACTTACCATTATAATATCCCCAATAATCCAGCGCACAAGTATGGGGAATGGGAGTATTGGCAGCATTTGTAGAATCATAAGAAAAAATAAACGGACTCTTCCCTCTTTCTTGTATCTTTTTCAGGAAAATGCGGGGATACTGAGTATTGTAAACATCATAGGTAAAGCTGATGTCATTGACCAGATTATTTTGAGAATATACTTCAATCTTATCTAATTTTTTTTGATTAGGCTTGGCCATGGGAGTAGTTGAACCACCACTGCCAAAAACATCAATATTCTTGTATAAATTATTCTGATCAGAGTACACAAAATTTATTTTTGTACCTTTATATATTATGCTAGAAAGCAATGCTTTCTTTATTATTGAATAGACATTTCCGTATCCGGTTGCATATTCGGCAGTATAATGTGTATATTCCATTCCCCAACCCTGTTGGTCAGTTGAGACGATTCTACGATAATCATTAGCATGCACATTAAAATCTAATAGTTTTTTTGTTTCTGCATATTGAGTAAGTGGTTTCCAAAACATCAATGGGGAAGTATGGCAAAAACCACTTCCACTACTATTAATGGGTAAATTATCTTCTAAATAGTTATAATTAATTGTCTCTCCATTAGTAAACTCCATTTTGTATAAATACCAACTGTTAATGACAGGTGTTGAATTGGAGTTATCACCATTTGCATCCGGTCCTAGAAAAACAGAATATTCTAGATTTTTGCCTTGTTTTCCAAAGTAATATTTATTACCGAGTTCATCAGTGATTTTGATTTCCGATTCATATCGAGGAGTGCAGTAGCCGATATAGGGTTGAGAATTTACTCCTGACAAATCCACTGATAATTTGTGGGGATCTGAAGTCGTAACTTCTACATTGCCATTTGGAGCTATGAAAAATTTACCGTAAATTCCATTGAAATTAAAGGAAAACATATCAGGTGTTGTTTCGTAACGGGTAGTATTATCGTCAGGATATCCTTTCAACCTTAGCTCATAAAAATCATCACTAGCATTATCCAGAGCCGGTGTCATTTTTGTGCTGGAAAAATTATTAAGATCATTATCAGTAGGTAATAAATTTGTATTAGATCCAAATTGCCGTATTCCTGCCAAATATCCATGCTCATGATGCCCATTGATTCCGTTCAATGTCTGAGGAGAGCCCAATTGATCATCGGCTTCCCCCCGGACTTCTCTTGTAATAACTCCGCCAGCCATTAAACTCCAGTTAAAACCAACTATTCCTGATTTTTTGCTTGGTATAAATCCCGATGCATTATAAGCGAATGAAATATCAATATTATTCCCGTCTTGAGTTGGTATTGATAATAATGGAATATTTAAGTCTAGCTCTCCAACATTTTTCTTAATTGGAATATTTCCGTACCTTATAAAATCGGTAACTTGGGGGCTTTTTATATTATTTATAAATCCTTCTTTTAAAGTATTATTTTGAGCACTTATATAAATATTGCCCAGTACAAAAACTGGTATTAAGTATTTCTTCATGGAAATTTGTGTTTATTTCTTAATCAATTTAGCATTCGCCGTTTTATTCGTATCCGTCTTTATCGTCACCAGATAAGCGCCCTGAACAAGAGCCTGCGTGTTAATCTTGGTTACTTTATTCTTTGTTTTCAAGCTTTGAAGCTGTCTTCCGCTCATATCATACAGCATAATATCAGCCTCTTTAAAATCAAAGCCAATTTCTATGTAAGCATAATCTGATACCGGATTCGGATAGATCTTGATATCAAATTTTTCCATTAACTGATCAACCTGTTTGTCTCCCAGTTTTACAATTTTCCAGTTTTCTTTTCCCAGTTCTGTGGCACTGGTACCTGCCAGAATAATAGAGCCGTCTCTGTTCAGTTTCAGATCTGAAAGTCTCTCTTCTTTCTGTCTGGATTCTCCTTTTACATATTTTCTCCACTGTTCATTTCCATTTTGGTCTAAATATAGTATCCAAAAAGTCTCGTCATTTTT
>NZ_JBYOKO010000041.1:0-3611 GCF_057799275.1 Chryseobacterium sp. 14P4.3.2 | reverse complement strand
GAACTGGGCAAAGAAAACTGGAAGATTGTAAAACTGGGAGACAAACAGGTTGATCTGTTAATGGAGAAATTTGATATCAAGATCTATCCGAATCCGGTATCCGATTATGCTTATATAGAAATTGGTTTCGACTTTAAAGAGGCTGATATTATGCTGTATGATATGAGCGGAAGGCAGCTTCAGAGCTTGAAAACAAAGAATAAAGTAACTAAGATTAATACGCAGGCTCTGGTTCAAGGGGCTTATTTGGTGACGATAAAAACGGACAATAATAAAACGGCGAATGCAAAGCTGATTAAGAAATAAAAAACTAACAATCATGAAAAATTTTTTTTTAATTTCAATAATTTTCCTGAATTTTATTGGTGTTTCAGCGCAAGGTGGTTATGATGATTTATCTTCAAACAATACTTATAATATAATTCCACCTACACCGGAATCTTATTATAAGGCCAAATTTGGAAATACAGAAATCAATGATTTCAAAGGAGAACCTACCGTAAATATTCCTTTATTTTCTATGTCTAAAAAAGATATAGGTGTGAATTTAAATTTAAAATATATAAAAGCTGGAGTCAAAGTAAATGATCTTCCCAATTCTACAGGAATGAACTGGATACTTGATACCGGAGGCAGTATTACCAGAACAATTTATGATAAGAGAGATGAGTTTTTTGGGAATATTCATACAATAAACCATACCATACCATATATTGATCAATCTGATACCCAAGGTTGGGGAGCCTATATTGGATTACATACAGGAGATCACGAAGTAGATGTATTTAATTACAGTATTTCAGGATATTCAGGTAGCTTTTATTTGGATGAAAATTTTAATCCTGTTTTAATTAATAACGATAATAATCTAAAAATTGAAACGATTGGAAATTTCAGAGAAAATTATGCTTTTAAGATCACTACTTATGATGGATTGGTTTATTCTTTTGGAGGAAATGGATTTACAGAAATAACATTTAATAAAGATAATCCGTCTCTTGCCGGTGTTACTGGTTTTTATTTAAAACAAATTTCGAGCAATAAGACCAACCGTTCTATTAACTTTATATATGAAAGTATGAGTCCCAGAGCGATTGTTTTGAATGAACAGCAAAGTGTAGCTGTCGGAAATGTCTTTACCTATGAAGATAGTTGTGGTGGTGGTGGAATGCCGACCGGGGAAATTAATTATAATAGTAATATACTTCATATCACTAATTTGAAAAGGTTACAGAAAATAGTTGCAGATGATGATGAAACTTTTATTTTTAATTATTCCACAGATTATGTTTTGTATAATAAACTGACTGAAGTGGTTCATTCAAATGGAAATAGCATCATCAGGAAAATTGCATTGGATTATTTGGATAATAATAAAAATAATATTATTGAACGGTTTTTCTTAAATAAGATAACTTTTTTTGAATATAACAATTCGTTATTTAATAAAAAAGAAGATTACCTTCTTGAATATAACTCACCGCTGGAAATTCCAATGAGACTCTCAAAAGCTGTAGATTACCTTGGGTTTTATAATGGTAAAGAATATAATACCCATTTGATCCCCAATACCAATCTCCTTGATAATACCAATTTTACTTTTCCTGATTATTTTGCAGACAGAACAGCCAGTTTCAAATATGCAGCAAAAGGTACTTTAAAATCAATCACTTATCCTACAAAAGGAAAAACTAATTTTGAGTATGAACCTATCAAAAAAGTGATGAGAAATAATGATTTAGTTCTTGAAATCAACACGATAAAAAGAACAGATACAAAAGAGCTTAAGCAATTTGAATTTATTGGTGGAAATGTTCAGTTAATGATATCTTTGGAATCTCCAGACCCTCATAGTCCAATCAAAGCAAGGGCTAAATTTACTATACTGGATGAAAGCAATACTGTGGTATATACCCACCACATGGCCATAACCAAAATAACCAATCCAGCAGAAGTAGATTATGATCAGTTTACATTCTATAATAATAAAAAATATAAGTTTGTCTATGAGGTGATGAATAATAATTGTAATAACTGTAATGGAGGTGTAAAAATTACATACAAAGATATGGACCCCCTAAATGGTGTTGGAGTACGGCTAAAACGACAATATGATACCTTAGAAAATGACACTATAAATATTAAAAGAGTGTATTACAGTGAATTTGACAAGATTTCTGAGAATTTATTTGAATATGATGATATTTTTCCGAATTTTCAAACCAGTATTTATACACAATCTCATACCTCAACAACTGCTGCTGCAGAAACCTGTGCTGCACAAGAACACAGACAATATTTAGGATGGGCAGTTTTGAGCCAGTATCTAGAGTCATCACCTTTGCCCGGATCGTTAACCCGAAATTCCTTTGATGATTCATCTGGATATTTTAATCTGGCCGATCCTATGTATAAGAATGTCACCATTAGCTATGGTGGAGATCATTTTGAGAAGGGGGGTGAAGAAAAAAAATATTACATAAAAGACAGAAGCTCATTAGAGACAGATTTGCATACACCGGTAGCCATGGAAATGCCGCCAGGAGCACCCGCTTATATTGGGTATTCTGTTGTAACAGGGCTTATTTCAAGTGTTAAAGAAAAATTTGCCCGTTATTATTCTTTTTCAAATATTGATGGTAAACTGCTGAAAAATATTATTTTTCACATGAAAAATAATACTCCATTTTTAAAGCAAAGTATTGTTTCAACCTATACTTTTCAAGATAATCCTAAAATATACAATATTATCGGGGCCACATTATATAAAAATATTTATAGTACTCCGACCGCTATTATCAATAAATACATAGGAGTCTATCCTATCATAACCACTCAGGCTTTTTTAAATAAAGTAGTTAGAAAAGAGTATCAGGAAGATGTTCCTCTTGGAATAGCAGATGATTCCAATGTTAAAAAAATAGTCACAACCAGTGATTATGAATACAGTAATCCTTTTAATCAGCTAAGTAAAAGCTTAATAACCACTGCTGAAAATGTGAATATAGAGACCCAATACAAATATGCTTCTGAAAAAAATAACCAATATCTAATCAGTAAAAATATCGTGGGTATTGCTCTTGAAAGCGAAACTAAGAAAAATGGAAAAGTGATAGCCAAAACAGAAACATTGTATCCTTCTACTCAGGCTGAAGCTGATGTATTAACAACAGGACTGGCACTTCCATATTCTCTGGTATCGCAAAATCTTCTCAGCACTACAATGGAGCCTAATGTAAAATATGATCAATACGATGCTAAAGGAAATCTACGTCAGTACACGGCAAAAGATGGAATTCCGACAGCTATTATCTGGGGATATAATAATACGAAACCTATTGCCAGAGTAGAAGGAGTCACTTATCAGCATTTATCAGAGAATTATCCTGTATTGGCAGAAATTATCAGCGCTTCAGATACCGATGCTAATGCAGGAACCAATAATGATGAAACTTCGTTTTTAGCATCACTGCAAAAATTCAGAACCAAGCTTAGTATAGACAGGTTCAGACCTCTTGTTTCTACCTACACTTACGATCCGCTAATCGGGGTAAGAACCATCACCCCGCCTTCCGGGATCAGAGAAAACTATATCTATGATTCAGCCAATC
>NZ_JBYOKO010000040.1:0-3973 GCF_057799275.1 Chryseobacterium sp. 14P4.3.2 | reverse complement strand
ACAGCGGGGTGATTAAGCCCTCTATTGAAGTGGCTTCTAAATTGGCGGATGCTTTAGATGTAACGCTGGATTATTTAGTGGGCAAGTCTGAGAATATGACTTTGGATAAGAAAAACCTGCAACGTTTGCAGGATATTGAGCAACTTCCGGAAGAAGATAAAAAAAATATCTTTTACACAATTGATAACCTTATTAAAGCTGCTAAACTTAAAAACATTGCTGCTTTGTAAAAGTAAAACTCCGCTCAATGAGCGGAGTTTTTTGTTTTTACAGTTGAATAAACTCGTAATTTGATTGCTTTGTTTTTATAAAATTGAGCAGATTTTTATCCAGAGAAGATACTTCCCAAAAACCTCCATCAAAATAAGTAATTGTAAGAAAAAGATTATTATACATAATTGAATCTTCCTTTATTTTAGATTTTTCAAATTTGTCAGTATTATTATCTATTAGTAATAACAAATCATATATCTGAAACAATCCTGAAAGGCTTTCTTGCAACTGATTAAAATTAAGTATCAAACCTTTTTCATTCTCATTTATCGATTTTAGAAAATCAACAAACGACCCTTTAAAGCTTTCCTTTGGACTGCCATCGAAGAAAGATATTGAATAATTATATTCTTTAATCGTAGAATTAAACTCAACGATACTGTCTAGAATATTTACAAGCTCTGGAATCTCTTCCATATTATGACTTTGAATTCTTAATAATCTCATTATATAATATTTATAAGGGTTCAGCATTTCCTCTATGACGAGTTCCTCCTGTTTTATTGGGTTTCCATTTATGTTGATGAGGATTGGTATGAAGTCCTGGTCTACCGTGATCCGTATGGTCAACATCTCTTACTGGATTTCCATTTTTATCAAATTCACGTCCTTGCTTATATGAACCCTTTCTTCCTTGTTTAGTTCCAAGTTGAGTATGTTCTGTTCCTGCTGCTTCATCATCAGGTATAGCATTACCGTCTTTATCTCTACGAAGAAGATTGTCTGCTGTTCTTTCATTTCCCTCTTTCGGTACTTCTACACCATTTACATATTTATCTTCTCCAGCATTATCCTCAGTTTTCAAATTCCTCACTCCAGTGCTAGGATCGGCAATTGTTGTATGCCATTGTAAAGGAGGTTTCGTTGCCTGATCTACAATATAAGCAAGCCCTACGGCTGCAAGGATAAATAATCCGACACCACTTTCTGAAGTACTTAATCCAAGGGCGGTAGCGGCAGCATAACCACTATTATTACTATCTTTAGATTTTCCTAATAAATTAATCTGAGTGATTATGGAACTTCCAGTATTAAAATCTTTCCAAACACTCTTTTTTGCATCCCAATAAAACTCTCCATCTGAATCTTTCCAAAATTCTCCATCTTTCCTGCCATCACGATCTGGATAAGCTAATTCACCTTGCATTCCACTAGGATCATTAAATGAAATAGGATTATTCCAAACATAGCTATAAGCTTCATGAGTATATTGACTTCTAGGGTCAATCACAACCCATCTACCCAGGTCAGACATATACATTCTGGCTCCATAATCATACATACCCGTCTCCTGAAGTTCCTTGCCGTTATACTTGTAGTTGTAATAACTTCCAGATCCTCCAAAATGGTTTAATCCAAACGGATAATAATTATTTGTATCAGTAACTTTAAGAGCTCCTACGCTGTTTTTGACAAAACTTACTCTCACTCTCACGTTTCCTAAATGATCCTTGTACTGGTAAATATATATTTTTCTTTGAATTATAATTTTCCAGGCCAAATACACTTGAAAAATAATCTGAAATTAAAAATCTATAAAAATCAGAATAGGAAAATTCCTACTCTGATTTAGGTATTTTTGAGTTATAAAACTAGTCAACCTTTTTCAGGACTAGTCAGTTTTATCAATTGGGGTATAAAATTAATATCTGTGACAATGTCAATGCATTCATTTTCAGTATATATCGCATAGTGTTTCATCTCAACTTCATCATAAAAAGCTGCTGTTTCTTTTAAAAAATTAATATAACTGGAATTTTCAACAATATAAAAAACACTATCATCAATTATTTCAGAATTATTTTCTATAATTCTAAAAAGTATACTTTCATCAGAAATTCTATAAGAAAAATAATTTTCGAAAATTATTTTGTATGAGATATTATCTCTGCACATTGTTATATGCAATCCTTCAGAATTATTAACTATTGTATCAATGTAAAAATTCTCACTATCATCAATAAAATTCCATTTCTCAAAATTATTTTTCATTATTTGTATCTGATTCTTTGATATCTTCCACCGGAACGTCTAAAGCTTTGGCCAGCTTCTCCCATTCATCATCATAAATCCTTACATCACCGCTCTCTTTGCGGCTGTAATTGGATACATCCGTTGAGATAATCTTGGACATATATTCCTGCGTATAGCCCCGCTGTTTTCGTAAACTCTTTAGCTTTTCCATCATGATTTTTTATTCATTACTACAAATATAAAAAATTCAAACCTTTTATTCTATACCTAAACATTATCCCAAAAATTTATTTCTATTGTTCTGTTTCCATATACAAAGTTGTATGATTGATTAAATTGGACTGGGTTTAATGTTTTTTGACCTTATAAAAGAAGCAGGTGCCGGAACAATCAACTTTTCTCCTATATTCTGTTTATTATTATTTTCATCAACTACGCATAAACATATATCACATTCAAAGACTAATTTTTCAGAGTCAATTTCTACAAATGCACGAAGATTATCATCATGGCAACAAGGACAATCTTTATCAGATTTAAACACCAAAAGATTAAATATAATGTCTCTCGCATGTATAATTGCCCATTGAGGAGAATCCACTTTGGCTTGTATAATATCATATTGAATAATTTCATCTAATGAATACCAAACAACATTATCTGTATAAAAGATCTCTTCTATATTTAGCTTTTCATAATAACTGAAGTAATCTTTATATAAATTTTGTATTTGAACATCCTTTACCTCTTTTATTTCTTGTGTCCAATCTAGTAATAATTTCAATAAAGAGTAAGCATCCAAATTATCTCTATCCTGGATTATACTCTGTTTTAATTGTTCCCATTTTCTTAATATAATATGACTCATTATGGTGCTATTGGATATGTTGTTATTAAATTTCCTTTATAGTCTGTAATTACATTAATCCAAGAGGTAGCTGCTGCTCCTTGCTTTAAAGATGCATTACCTATTATTTGACCTGTATCTACAGTTCTTTGAAATTGCCCCCCAGTCAATGGTGTTAATGGAGAATTAATTACAGTTTTACTCTGTAATATATTTTTTAATTGCTCTTCTGTTGTACTAAAAACTGATCTATTGTTGCCTAATGGTCTGTTAAAATGTCCTTCTAATACATGTTTCCATCCAGCACTCACTGGTTCCCCACTTAAACGTAGAGGTGTAAAACGAGTAATTCCTTTTGCAATATTAATTCTAGAAGCATCTACATTAACAAATTTTTGTATTCCATTAGTATTTCCATGACTCACTTGAATCAGCATAGCCATTAACTGAATAGTTCCAACTGCATCTTGAGTCTCTTCATCTTGATAATCAACCACTGCATCAAGAGTAGCCCACCCTGCTGAAGCGACTAAATTACTTCCTCCCATTAGGAAAGTCCCCATAGTAAAAGCCAGGTTTCTTTCAAATTTTTCAGTGGCAAGAGCTGCTTTACTATTTCTGATACCAAAAGCTAATCTATCCTGAGAACCATGATAAGCATTTAAGCTTTGGATTCCCATAAATGAAAGCTTAGAATCACTTACATTTTTTGTCAGCTTAATTTCACCAATATCAATAGGATTATCAGGAGTAGAACCCTTCTTTGGTGGATCTTCCTCTCCAATCATTCCAGTTGGGTCGTTAAACCTTATAGGGTTTCCATAAACATATGAATATGGACTGTAAGCAAATTGTAATTCACTTAAAGGATCGTGTACT
>NZ_JBYOKO010000039.1:0-4556 GCF_057799275.1 Chryseobacterium sp. 14P4.3.2 | reverse complement strand
GAAAGTATACAAAAGAACTATTGAAATTGAAAATGGCATCAATGGAACTGTCACCAGTACAACAGATGCGGATTATTTAGACGGATTTCAATACAGTCATACAGCAACTCAGAGTAGTACATCACCAGGTGGCGGAGGAACTCCTGCTGAAGAAGCAGAAACAGCTTTTGCAGTATCCCCTATGAGAAAAGCCATGGAAATAGAAGCGTTCTCCGTAGAGCAAAGAAGAGTCCCTCCTCCTGCCATTAAGACTCCCGACTTACAGTTTTTCCCAACAGGTGAAGGATTTTATGATTACGGAAAAGATCAGTATATTTACCAGTATAAAGATCATTTAGGAAATACAAGGATAAGTTTCGGAAGAAACAGCGCAGGCGCTCTGGAAATCACTGATGCTAATGATTATTATCCTTTTGGGATGAACCATTTAAAAACAGGAAATTCATTCTTTGGACAGGGGACTTATAAGAATTATAAGTACAATGGTAAGGAACTGCAGGAGACGGGTATGTATGATTATGGGGCGAGAATGTATATGCCGGATTTGGGAAGATGGGGTGTTGTAGATCCAAAGGGAGCTGAGTTTCCGGGTTGGTCACCATATAGTTATAGTCTTAATAATCCTATTCGATTTATTGATCCTGATGGAATGGCGCCAAATGATATTGTATTTATTAATAATAGAGGTGTAGAAGTTCATCGTATTAAAAGTGACACTCAATTTAAAACATATATACAAGAATCTACAAATGCAAGTAATAACCCTGCCCAAAGCACTGCAGGCTGGAAGTCAGTTCCTATGCCTAATATAATTCAACATAGACCACAGTCTAATGAAGATGTATCTGGCGCAGCTTATCAGGAAAACGACTATCAAATTGCAGCAAGAACAGGCTATTTTAATCAGGCTAAAAATTCTGGACAATTAAATTTAGTAACTGAAGGAGGGAATTCTATTCCGACTGAAGCTACAAAGGGAATTCCTGACTTAGACCCTACTTTAGTTAAAGCTGTTACAGTTCAAGAATCGAATGCGGGTACAACAGGTATTACAGATATTATGCAGGCTAATGTTCCTGGAGATTGGTCTAAGATGAAAAGCAGTTACCAATTAACTAAAGGTGAAAAAACAAGCGAAACAAACTCTTTGTATGCGGGAACCAGAGTATTAGCTACAAAAGGATTTAAAGGAGGAGTTTCAGTTGATTCAAAAACAGGAAAAGCTACCTATAAATTTCAAGGATGGGCAAAAGCTGTAGAAGCATATAATGGTGGTGGAACAGCAGGTTATCAAAAAAGTGTCTTACAAATGCAACAAGAATCTAAAAAACCTAAACCCTCAGATTATTAAAATATGAAAAGATTTTTTTTGAGTTTAATTGTAATTTTATTTACGAGTTGTAATAAGTCAGATTTACAGCAGAATAGTAAAAATAAAGTTATTGAAACCAAGTTGGACTATTATGAACGTTGTAGAATATTAGTTTTAGAACAAAATACTCTTAATCAAGATTTTGGATTTACAAAAAAAGGAAAAGAAATTGATGAACAAGTAGTCACATATTTGGGGAATATCATCACCTCTAAAAAAGATACTCTAAAAATTTTAAACTCTGTTCATTATACAGGTGTTTATGATGACTCGAAGAGAGGAAGTGGACAAGTGTATATTTATACTGCACATAATAAGCTTTTAGGCTTTTATAATTTAGGATCTGCAGATGCAGTACCTAGCAATATTGAGAATAAAGAGTTGATTTTTAAATACAACAATGAGAGTTGTAATCAAACTACCAAAATAAGTTTGAAAGATAGTATTCCAAGACAAATATTTATACAATGTACAAAAGAAGGCGGAGATATATATAATTTAGAAACTGCTCATAACTAAACTAAAGCCAACTCAATTTGAGTTGGCTTTGTTGTTTTATAAAATGCTTTGCAATTTAGTTTGCTTAAGAAAAGCATCAAGGAGAGCGAAGACGTGTTGTCTATCGTTCTCCTTTAGTTTTTGTGTATCTAAAATTTTAGCGACAATATTTTTATCCAGTAGGATATCCGTAGACCCTACTCTCGATTAGGACATGAGTTAATTCATGGATACAATAAATTTAACGACAGTGAATATTCTAATAGAAAAAAAGATGTATCAACCAAAGGAGATAAATCAATGATTACTCCGGATGGAAGAGATTTATCATTTAAAAATAAGGAGGAAGCATATACTACAGGTGTTGCAAATCAAATGAATGTTAAATTAGGTGAAGATAAAAGAAAAAATTATGGTATAATACCTTATACCGTAGAAAGTGTAACATCAACTAAGAAAACAAAACCATAATGAACAGAATATTTTTATTATTAGTTACAATGATAGTTTTATCTTGTACCTCTAAGGAAGTTCTTATATACAAACATGATAATACCAAAAATGATGATGGAGAAATTTTTGGTTCTAATTTAAAGTCTTTTTTTAATAAGAATCCTAATATATATACAGTTTCAATTAATTCTAAAGAAATCTCGAAGAAACTTTTACTGATAAAAGAAGAAATAGAAACTGTAAATAATAATGTTAATCCAGATGATAGCTATTATGAGTATGCATTTATAATAAATAAAAAGGATACTTTGTATACAGATTATAGGTTAGAATTTTGGAGATATGGTAACAATTGGATATCATACAAATTAGATGATGTGACAAAAAAAACAATAATAAGTAGTCATTAAAATACCAAAGCCATTCGTTTGAGTGGCTTTTATATTACATAATAGATTGCAATTTAGTTTGCTTAAAGAATGAAAAGAAAAAGCACAAAAAATATTTGATTATTTTTCCGAAAATACAAAGGTTGAATTCAACAGGATTTTATTTGCAAATAAAAAAATGAAGGGTTTAATTTTGTAGGAAATTTGTTCTTTGAAAAATATTCATCCACTAAAGACAATAATGGTAATGGAAAATTATACAATTTTAATGATGTTCGTTACTGGGAGAAAAGTATAGATTGGGAGAATTTAGAATATAACAGGAAAATGAAGAAGGATTTTGAAGAAGAGAAATTAAAGAACCCTGAAAATGTATATGAACCTAATGCCTCGTTCTGAAAAAGGTTGACTAAAAAAACCATAAAATCAGTCACCCTAATGAAATTAACAAAAACATCATCCCCGCTGGCAAAGTTTGTAACTTTGAGTAGATAAAAATGAAGACTTCATAAAGATCACCTTGATAGGCAACTCTATTTTGTACACGAAAAGCTATATATTATTTTGAGAACATAAGTATATTTACCATTATAAAGATCATTTAAGAAATACAACGCTGAACTTTGAGGTACTCTTGAAACAGCTAATGACTTTAAAAACAGGTAAGTTTACAATTTTTCCAGATAAGATAAAGTTATACATTCCTGCAATTCAAATTATTAATTATACAAATAAATAGATAGATTTGCATTTTAACCGTTACATTAAAACCTAGCATTGAAATATGAAACTTTTATATACTATAATAATCTGCTTTTTGTTTTGTAATCAGCATATTAACGCTCAGGATAATCCAAAAAAGTATGTTGCAGATGCGATATTGCTTATGAAGCACCATTCAGTCAACAAAGGAAAGATTAACTGGGATGCCGTTACTGTCGAGGCAATGAATGCAATAAAAGGGAAAAAAACAAATAAAGAAGCCTATCCGGTGATTGTTAACAGTATTAAAAGTTTAGAAGATCATCATTCAGGGTTTTATCCTCCTGAAATGGTTCAGTCTTATATGAAAACGTATAAAGAATCCGGTCTTGAATTCCCGTTTCCCAAAGACAGTCTGATTAATGGAGACCTTGGGTATATCACCATACCGGCCATTGGGAATCTGAATAATGATGACTGGAATCTCTATGTGCGTGATTTTTATGAGAAAATAAAACTTTTGGACACCCATCAACTTAAAGCCTGGATTATTGATCTCCGTGAAAATGATGGTGGTATGTTTTCTCCAATGTTCAGAGCCATTGAGCCTTTCCTTGATCAGCAGAATGTGGTAGGATCCAAAGACAATGAAGGTAAAGTGGGGTATTACAAATATAAAGATAAAAATATACTGTTTGATAATACCATAATTGCCACAATTAATGTAGAAAAAATCAAGCTTAAAAATAAAGATATTCCGGTTTTTGTACTGGTAAGTAAGAAAACGGCAAGTTCCGGAGAGTTTGTGACAGCGGCATTAGCAGGACAGAAAAATGTTAGAATAATAGGGGCTAACACGCAAGGGCTAACTTCTGATAATTCTGAATTTAGATTGTCAGACGGAGCGATATTGAAACTTACTACAGGTATTTTGATTAACAGAAAAGGAGAGGAATACCGTGAGATTGGCAAAGGAATTACTCCTGACATTATTACTAAGACTAATAATTTATCCTATTATATTGATGCTGTAAAGAGTGCTCTCAACTAAATTCAAAAAAGAAAAGTTGTTTGTTGCTTCATCATATCCGACTTAGGAATCAGGAGCTTTAATAAAATTTAAACCGTTAAAAAATTTCCAC
>NZ_JBYOKO010000038.1:0-4712 GCF_057799275.1 Chryseobacterium sp. 14P4.3.2 | reverse complement strand
CGGAGCTGTTGCATTAAAGAAACCGGGGTTGGCTGTGAAAGAAGCTGATGGAGCTTTTTATTCTGTAGCTTTTGAAATGAAACTTGCTGAAGGTTCTTATCCTGGAGTTTATAGAGGAAGCCATTTCCGCGAGGCAAATAAAGCGCTTGAAGCAATGATGAAGACAGACACAAAATTTGCCACATCTATTGGAGAATTGGGTATAGTCTTACCAAGATCTCCAGCCGGATCTATAATAGGAAAATCTCCCAATAATTGGGTATGGCACCATCAAGTGGATGAAGGGATAATGCAATTAGTACCTAAACCACAACATACTGTTGGTAGTTCATTTTGGAAGACTATGCATCCCGGAAATAAAGGTGGATTCGCAATTTGGGGAAAATAAAATTTAAAAATAAAATTTATGAATTTAATTGATTTGATAAACCAAATTAATAGTATTGACGAAGATTTAATAATCTTTTTGAAAAATATGGATGATTATAAATCTGACTTAATTCTTTCATATCCTGAAGAGGATGATAATGGAATTAAAATAGAAAATGGT
Organism: Chryseobacterium sp. 14P4.3.2; assembly: GCF_057799275.1. Classification (NCBI taxonomy): domain Bacteria; kingdom Pseudomonadati; phylum Bacteroidota; class Flavobacteriia; order Flavobacteriales; family Weeksellaceae; genus Chryseobacterium; species Chryseobacterium sp. 14P4.3.2. Next base: position 4,162 of record NZ_JBYOKO010000038.1, on the reverse strand, counting down.
GATAAGTATTACTATCTTCTTGAAGTTTTTTTAGCAAAAGAGTTTGTTTCTGACTGGATCGCTAGCTTAGACTATTCACCTTCACAAAAAGAAATAGCTAAAAGACTTTATGAATATGGAGTAAACGACGCCTGATTTGATACGGTAATGTTCAAAACATATTGATAATAAATTGGAGTGTTGGTTTTCAGTACTCTAATTTTAAAACAAGGTGCTATGCAGCTAGTTCCTAAAAGCCAACAACCAAATGTTCCTGGTGGTATTTTGGGGAAACAATGCACCCAGAAAGAAAAGGTGGATTTTCAATTTGGGGGAAAAAATAATTTTTAATATAAGAATATATGAAACTTTTAGAACTAGTAAAATATTTTCGAGATGGGCACTCTTTTGAAGAGTTTTGTCAAACATATTCATTGGATCTTCAATCTGAGGTGATTGAAATTTATATGGAACAACCTTTGAAAATTGACAATGAATTAGCTTTTTTTGAAATAGAAAAAACAGAGGGTAATATTGAATATGAATATGAATATAAAAATATAAAATATTCTAATTTGTTTGATTTCTACTATTTTTTAGATGCTATAGAAGAATCAAAAAATGCAAAAAATCATTCTCTATCAAATGAACAGCTTACAAAACTTCTCTTTAATTATGCGATTAATGATGCATAAGATAAATTTAGTAACATTTCAAATATGTTGATTTTTTTCAAACCAAAGTGATTTACAAAATGGTAATTTTATGCAAAAACGGATAATAATAAATTATTTCCTAATTGCCATGAGTTTAAAAGCTCATATGCTTTGAATAGAATAAGATAAAGCCGTTTGCAATTGCATTCGGCTTTATTATTTCGTTTAAACCGCTATATTTACCAGTACAGAGACCATGTTAATGCCTATATGGAAGCATGGAATAACAAAAGTGATTTCTGATGGGATAGAATAAGAAATGCTGGTAGGTACAATGATAGAGGAATAAACTATATTTGTGGCACTATAGGTGATCTTGTGGAATTCTTTGATGTTGCACCAGGTAATTAGCACTTGGAAGCCTCAAAACAGATATCTTGCAGTGGCAGCCGGGATTATTGGTGCGGTAGCACTAAAGAAACCGGGATTGGCTGTAAAAGAAGAAATAAATCTCATAGAGGACTTTATAACAGTACGACATCATACATCTACTTCAGCTGTTAATGCTATCAAAAAAAGCGGTTCTATTAATGTTTCATCGCCTAGACCATTTGGAGTTGATGTTGAAGTAGCTCCTTTTATAAGTCCATCGAAAGTAAGATTAGGACAAGCAGCAGGAGGTTATCGTGGTGGTGGATATGTAGAGTTTACAGTTCCTAAATGGGGAGTAACCTCTACTCCTCATATTGGTGGAACTGGAAACGCTGGAAGAATTATCGTAGAAGGACGTATGCAATTGGACATAAGAACTTTAAACCCAAAATATGTTAAACGCTGGTGGTGGCCTTTTTAATAAAAATATGAAAAAAGTAAAATTAGAATATAACGTGTGTGTATTTTTATTTGCATATTTAAATCAAGCAGATTTATCATTACACAGAGCGGGATGGACAAGCATCAGAGAATTGAAAAATTTTTACTCTAATCAGGTAAATCCCAGAGAAGTAGTGAATTTTTTAATATTAAATGCTGATATAAATGCGAATAAATTAGAGTATTATTATGGAATAAAAGGATATTCCCTAAAAAAAATTATTCTTTCCAGGATAATTTTTTTACTTGGGTTTTCTCCTACCTTCCTTAAGGATGAAATTTATTATATATGCCAAAAATTAATAGATTTTGCAGAAATGCTTGAAAAAGATACTGAGGTTCATCCTTTGGAAATGGAAAAATTAAGATTAGAGATATCAAAATTTTCTTTTGATATATTAAGGTATAAAATATCTTACAAAGATTATAATAAAGCATTAAAAATTGAACATTATATGCAACATGATGGACTAAAGGAAATTAAAATAAAAGAGTTTATAAAAAAACTTCCCAATTCATCTGGTTTATAATTTATTTCCCCTTGCTGCTGCACGATTATATCGTGTGGTGAAGTAATCATAACAAAACCACTGCTATTGAGCGGTGGTTTTGTGTTTTGAAAACTTTATATATTTATTTTGAAAACAATAAGTATATTTATCAATATAAAGACCAACTTGACAGACCAATAAAAGAGAAGGTTTTACGAAAACTGCTAATGTCGTTAAGTAGGGTCACCTTTGCCAAAAACAGCGCAGGCGCTCCTGAAATTACCGATACCAACAATTACTATCCTTTTGGATTAAACCATACCGGAGGAAACGGTTTGAACTCTTCCAACTTTGGAGGTCTCTACTCTTACAAATACAACGGAAAAGAGCTTCAGGAAACCGGGATGTTTGACTATGGCTGGAGACAATATATGCCTGATCTGGGAAGATGGAACGGGATAGATCAATTGGCGGAAGCATATACTTCTATAAGTCCTTTTGCCTATGTAGCCAATAATCCTATTTCAATGAGGGATCCTGATGGAAGATGGATAGATGCAGCTGGACATATTGATACATCGGGATATGCTAATCCTTTTACAATTATGTCACATTCTCAAATGCTGATGACTCAATTCATGGCGGAAAATCCAAGAGATGGCGGCGGCGGGGCTTATACTTTTAACGATAAAGATGCAAGGGCTATTTTTAATTATTTGGCGAATAAAGAAAATTTTTCAGAAGTGAATATCACAGATGGTAAGGTAATGTGGTTTACTGGAAATGCTATGCAAACCTCATATAGAATGGGGAATGATTATTATGGTGATATTAATTTAGGAGTAATACACAGCGCAAATTTTAAGACCTCTAGTGTTTTTGATTTAAGTTTGCTTGGAAATTTAAATGATGGTGTAGGTGGATTTGGAGAAGGACTTTCATATAATGCAAGAAATGGAGCTAGATTATATGTTGGTACTGCTCGTCCCGGTATTCCTGTCGATTTAGGTTTTACCAAATTCTACGGAAATGGCAAAACATATATAAAACCTGCTTACATGGGTAAAGTTGGTAGTGTTTTAGGAAAAGCAAGTATAGCAGGAACTGTTATTCTTGGAGGAATTAATATTTATAATGGAGTTCAAAAAGATGGAGGAACGTTCGGGCATAATGCTACTATAGCAACAGGAGGTACTATAGGAGGTGCAGCAGGAGCTTATGGGGGCAATTTTGGGTGCAGAAATAGGTGCGGGAATTGGTGTTTGGTTTGGAGGTGTAGGAGCTGCACCTGGGGCTTTTATAGGAGGGTTAATTGGCGGAGTAGTGGGAGGTATAGCAGGAACAAAGGCGGGAGAAATTGTGGTAAATTAACAAATAAAAAGAAAAACATGGAAACGAAAGTAATTAAGCCTAGTAATAAAAAGTTTTTATCGTTAACAATAGGATCTTTAATATTTACAATTTTAGGTGTACTATTTATAATTCTTCCTGATGTATTTATTACCCGTTTAATAAATAATGTAATACTTATACAATTTATTGGTATTTTAGCAATGCTATTTTTTGGTTTTGCGTTATTTACGATGATTAAAAAAAAAATATTTGATAAAAATATAGGAATTATAGTAAATGAAGAGGGTATTATTGATAACTCTAGTTTTGTAGGTGTAGGCCTCATTAAATGGGAAGATGTAATTTCAATAGAAAAAAGTAATGTAGCATCGACAAATTTTTTGCTTATCAAGGTTAAAAATCCAGAGTATTACATTAATATTTCAACAGGTATAAAGTCAAAATTACTTGCTGGAAATTATAAATCTTACGGCACTCCAATATCAATATCATCGAATTTTATAAGTTGTAGTTTTACTCAATTGGAGGATATTATCTTAAATAGTTTCGAAAAATTTAAAATGAATAATTAATGTTAAAGTTTTGTCCGGTTTATTATACTTGAGATATATGGAAAGATTATAATAAAAAGTTTGATCAATTACTAAAGAACCCCCCGCTCTGCGAAGTTTTTAACTTCGTAGCAGATTGACCAGTCCTAATACAAAACAGAACTACATTGCTGTAATGTTTTTAAGTTTAGAAGCTTTGATAAAAGCATTGATGGTTGCAGATATGTGAGCTTTGGTATCGCTGTCGAGTTCCTGTGTT
>NZ_JBYOKO010000037.1:0-5243 GCF_057799275.1 Chryseobacterium sp. 14P4.3.2 | reverse complement strand
AAAACTTTGAGTGAGTCAGACAAACATACAATGGAGAGTTTGATCCTGGCTCAGGATGAACGCTAGCGGGAGGCCTAACACATGCAAGCCGAGCGGTATTGTTTCTTCGGAAATGAGAGAGCGGCGTACGGGTGCGGAACACGTGTGCAACCTGCCTTTATCTGGGGGATAGCCTTTCGAAAGGAAGATTAATACCCCATAATATAAGAGACGGCATCGTTTTTTATTGAAAACTCCGGTGGATAGAGATGGGCACGCGCAAGATTAGATAGTTGGTGAGGTAACGGCTCACCAAGTCAACGATCTTTAGGGGGCCTGAGAGGGTGATCCCCCACACTGGTACTGAGACACGGACCAGACTCCTACGGGAGGCAGCAGTGAGGAATATTGGACAATGGGTGAGAGCCTGATCCAGCCATCCCGCGTGAAGGACGACTGCCCTATGGGTTGTAAACTTCTTTTGTATAGGGATAAACCTAGATACGTGTATCTAGCTGAAGGTACTATACGAATAAGCACCGGCTAACTCCGTGCCAGCAGCCGCGGTAATACGGAGGGTGCAAGCGTTATCCGGATTTATTGGGTTTAAAGGGTCCGTAGGCGGATCTGTAAGTCAGTGGTGAAATCTCACAGCTTAACTGTGAAACTGCCATTGATACTGCAGGTCTTGAGTGTTGTTGAAGTAGCTGGAATAAGTAGTGTAGCGGTGAAATGCATAGATATTACTTAGAACACCAATTGCGAAGGCAGGTTACTAAGCAACAACTGACGCTGATGGACGAAAGCGTGGGGAGCGAACAGGATTAGATACCCTGGTAGTCCACGCCGTAAACGATGCTAACTCGTTTTTGGATTTTCGGATTCAGAGACTAAGCGAAAGTGATAAGTTAGCCACCTGGGGAGTACGTTCGCAAGAATGAAACTCAAAGGAATTGACGGGGGCCCGCACAAGCGGTGGATTATGTGGTTTAATTCGATGATACGCGAGGAACCTTACCAAGGCTTAAATGGGAAATGACAGGTTTAGAAATAGACTTTTCTTCGGACATTTTTCAAGGTGCTGCATGGTTGTCGTCAGCTCGTGCCGTGAGGTGTTAGGTTAAGTCCTGCAACGAGCGCAACCCCTGTCACTAGTTGCCATCATTAAGTTGGGGACTCTAGTGAGACTGCCTACGCAAGTAGAGAGGAAGGTGGGGATGACGTCAAATCATCACGGCCCTTACGCCTTGGGCCACACACGTAATACAATGGCCAGTACAGAGGGCAGCTACACAGCGATGTGATGCAAATCTCGAAAGCTGGTCTCAGTTCGGATTGGAGTCTGCAACTCGACTCTATGAAGCTGGAATCGCTAGTAATCGCGCATCAGCCATGGCGCGGTGAATACGTTCCCGGGCCTTGTACACACCGCCCGTCAAGCCATGGAAGTCTGGGGTACCTGAAGTCGGTGACCGTAACAGGAGCTGCCTAGGGTAAAACAGGTAACTAGGGCTAAGTCGTAACAAGGTAGCCGTACCGGAAGGTGCGGCTGGAACATCTCATTTTAGAGCGTCTTTAGACGATAAACAAAATTAGTATCGCAAGATACATGCACTTACTTAAAGAGAAGCTTTAGTTTTTTATTTGGTTGCTATATATATAATAATACAAAACCCACTAGAAATTAGTATAGGGATTGAGAGAGACAAGGATGAAGATAAAAGAGTCAGTTAATCTGGTATCTGTTATCTGAATTTAGTCTAACAGACAGTCTCGTAGCTCAGCTGGTTAGAGCGCTACACTGATAATGTAGAGGTCGGCAGTTCGAGCCTGCCCGAGACTACTAATTAAAAAGACGGGAAGATGAAAGAGCCAAGAGGCGAGATGTAAATCTTGAATCTAGCATCTTTAATCTCTTAGTCTACTAGAGGGGGAATTAGCTCAGCTGGCTAGAGCGCCTGCCTTGCACGCAGGAGGTCAAGGGTTCGACTCCCTTATTCTCCACAGTTTTGGATGACTGATTTAAAAGTTACGAATGGAGCCAAAAACAACATTTGTTCATCAGTTTGAAGAGAAGACATTAAGATCATTGACATTAACGGTAAAGACATCACAAAGAGATAACCGAGCACTTTCGAGTGCCGAGTTTATAAAAATATCGATAAATTTAATTTATCAAAAAATACTGAACTAATATAATTATTAGGAAAGAAATCGTTAAGGGCGTATGGCGGATGCCTAGGCTTTCAGAGGCGACGAAGGACGTGGTAAGCTGCGAAAAGCTGCGGGGATTGGCACACACGAATTGATCCGCAGATGTCCGAATGGGGCAACCCGGCTGGTTGAAGACCAGTCACCTCGTAAGAGGAGCAAACCCGGAGAACTGAAACATCTAAGTACCCGGAGGAAAAGAAATCGAAGAGATTCCGTAAGTAGTGGCGAGCGAAAGCGGATTAGCCCAAAAGCTGATATATGTTTAATAGAATGTTCTGGAAAGAACAGCCGTAGCGGGTGATAGCCCCGTATATGAAAGGCATATTTGAGTGATAAATGAGTAGGGCGGGACACGTGAAATCCTGTCTGAATATGGGGGGACCATCCTCCAAGGCTAAATACTCCTGAAAGACCGATAGTGAACAAGTACTGTGAAGGAAAGGTGAAAAGCACTTCGAATAGAAGGGTGAAATAGAACCTGAAACCGTACGCCTACAAGCGGTCGGAGCACCTATATGGTGTGACGGCGTGCCTTTTGCATAATGAGCCTACGAGTTAATTTTACTAGCGAGGTTAAGGTATTAAGTACCGGAGCCGGAGCGAAAGCGAGTCTGAATAGGGCGTATAGTTAGTAGGATTAGACGCGAAACCTTGTGATCTACCCATGGGCAGGTTGAAGCTCTGGTAACACAGAGTGGAGGACCGAACCGGTTGACGTTGAAAAGTCTTCGGATGACCTGTGGGTAGGGGTGAAAGGCCAATCAAACTGGGAGATAGCTCGTACTCTCCGAAATGCATTTAGGTGCAGCGTCGATGTTAAGTTTATTAGAGGTAGAGCTACTGATTGGATGCGGGGGAGTCAAATCCTACCAATTCCTGACAAACTCCGAATGCTAATAAATGTTCGTCGGCAGTGAGGGCATGGGTGCTAAGGTCCATGTCCGAGAGGGAAAGAACCCAGACCAACAGCTAAGGTCCCCAAATATATGTTAAGTTGAAGCAACGCGGTTGGACTGCATTGACAGCTAGGATGTTGGCTTGGAAGCAGCCATTCATTTAAAGAGTGCGTAACAGCTCACTAGTCGAGCGGTCCGGCATGGATAATAATCGGGCATAAACATATTACCGAAGCTATGGATTTGTATTTATATACATCTGGTAGGAGAGCATTCTATTTGCGCCGAAGCAGTACTGTGAGGTATTGTGGAGCGGATAGAAAAGAAAATGTAGGCATAAGTAACGATAAAGCGGGCGAGAAACCCGCTCACCGAAAGACTAAGGTTTCCTCAGCCATGCTAATCAGCTGAGGGTTAGTCGGGACCTAACGCGAACCCGAAAGGGGTAGTGGATGGACAATGGGTTAATATTCCCATACTTGCTCACACTAAAAAGGGGACGGAGTGCCGTACTTACTGGAGACTGACGGAATAGTCAAGGCCTAGCCTTCGGGCGAAGCTGCTGTAGGGAAAGTGCTTCCAAGAAAAGCCGAAGTGAAGCAACCCGTACCAAAACCGACACAGGTAGTCGAGGAGAGAATCCTAAGGTGCTAGAGTGAATCATGGTTAAGGAACTAGGCAAAATAGTCTCGTAACTTCGGGAGAAGAGACGCCATCAGCAATGGTGGCCGCAGTAAAGAGGCCCAGGCGACTGTTTATCAAAAACACAGGACTCTGCAAAATCGAAAGATGCAGTATAGGGTCTGACACCTGCCCGGTGCTGGAAGGTTAAGGAAGGTGCTTAGGGTTAAACCGAAGGCATTAACTGAAGCCCCAGTAAACGGCGGCCGTAACTATAACGGTCCTAAGGTAGCGAAATTCCTTGTCGGGTAAGTTCCGACCTGCACGAATGGTGTAACGATCTGGGCACTGTCTCAACCATGAGCTCTGTGAAATTGTAGTCTCGGTGAAGATGCCGAGTACCCGCAATGGGACGAAAAGACCCTGTGAACCTTTACTATAACTTCGTATTGACTTTGAGTAAGTAATGTGTAGGATAGGTGGGAGGCTTTGAAGCAGGCACGCTAGTGTTTGTGGAGCCAACGTTGAAATACCACCCTTTACTTACTTGGAGCCTAACTTCTGTATGGAAGGACATTGCGTGGTGGGTAGTTTGACTGGGGTGGTCGCCTCCAAAAGAGTAACGGAGGCTTTCAAAGGTACCCTCAGCACGCTTGGTAACCGTGCGTAGAGTGTAATGGCATAAGGGTGCTTGACTGTGAGACCTACAAGTCGATCAGGTGCGAAAGCAGGACATAGTGATCCGGTGGTTCCGTATGGAAGGGCCATCGCTCATAGGATAAAAGGTACTCCGGGGATAACAGGCTAGTCTCCCCCAAGAGCTCACATCGACGGGGAGGTTCGGCACCTCGATGTCGGCTCGTCACATCCTGGGGCTGGAGAAGGTCCCAAGGGTTGGGCTGTTCGCCCATTAAAGTGGCACGCGAGCTGGGTTCAGAACGTCGTGAGACAGTTCGGTCTCTATCTATTGCGGGCGTTAGATGTTTGAGAGGGCTTGATTCTAGTACGAGAGGACCGAATTGAACAAACCTCTGGTGTATCAGTTGTACCGCCAGGTGCACTGCTGAGTAGCTACGTTTGGAAGAGATAAGCACTGAAAGCATATAAGTGCGAAACTCGCCTCAAGATGAGACATCTTTTAAGGGTCGTTGGAGATGACGACGTTGATAGGCTATAGGTGTAAAGACAGTAATGTCATAGCCAAGTAGTACTAATTACCCGTAGATTTATAGCCTAATATGGCGCACGGAAGTGCAGCAAGGTTACCTCTTTGTGAAAGTTTTTATCGATAAACCAGGTAGCAGATGTTGGCTATTAGGAAGCAGGATAAGCCTGCAGCCTTTTACCTCTAACCTGCAACCTTATATACCTTCTTTAGGGTGGTTTTAGCGGTGGGGCTCACCTGTTCCCATTCCGAACACAGAAGTTAAGCCCACCAGCTCCGATGGTACTGCGAAAGCGGGAGAGTAGGTCGCCGCCAGTTTTTATTTTATTTTTAAAAATCCTTTATCATAACGATAAAGGATTTTTTTT
>NZ_JBYOKO010000036.1:0-7003 GCF_057799275.1 Chryseobacterium sp. 14P4.3.2 | reverse complement strand
TAAAGAATTGCAGGAGACTGGTATGTATGATTATGGAGCGAGAATGTATATGCCGGATCTAGGCAGATGGGGAATCGTGGATCCGCTGGCGGAAATTTATAGAAGATGGTCACCTTATAACTACACAATGAACAATCCAATCAGGTTTATTGACCCTGATGGACGTGGAGTTGAGAAATTTGATGAAAAAGCTGAAAAAATAGCTCAGAGTATTGAGAAGAAACTAGATAAACAAATTGAGAAATTACAAAAGGGAGATGCTAGTGATAAAAACGACAGAATTGCTGAATTACAAAGATCGAAGCAGGATATTTCTGATATGAGAAATGATGAAGACAATTATTATTCTTTTGCAAAGGCTAAAGATAATCCGAATGGAGGTGTTCCTGAGACAGCAAGAACTGGTGAAGGTCAAATTACGATGTACACTGATGATTTTTCTAAACAAATACACGAATCAAGACACGGAGGGCAAATAGCAAGAAGGGAATATGACGTAAATGTAGGAGGTAGTCTGAGAAGTGGTAATTTTGGAATTAATCAAGAAGTAGATGCATATAGAGCGCAATACTCATATGATGGAGAGTTGAAATTTCCTACACTTCCAAAGGGTACTTATGAATTTCTTGGAAATTCACAATTTTCAGTTTTAAATCGGCAACTAATGAATAATAATCAATTTCCAGTGGGGGTAGAAATTAAAACTGTAAATAATATAACTGGGGTTAATGCAATGACAGTTAGAAGTATGGTAGAGCTTTTTAATTATTCAGGAAATTCTACACTAAATATTCCTACAGGAAAATATTTAAAAGATGTTTATGGGTTTTAAAAAAATATTTACATTACAGTTGTTATTAGTAATGCTGTTGTTTTTTGATTGTAAATCACTTAAAAATAATGATAATATATACTATTATAGTAATAACAATTATAAAATAGAACTAAAAATACTGAATAACACAGATGCTGAGTTAATAGTTCAAAACTATAAAGATAGTTTTAAGAATACATTTTCTATAAAATATAAAACTAAAGTTGAGTATGTGATTTCGTATGAAAACAAAACATTTAAAAAAAAGAAAAATAAGATTATTAAATATTTTTTTGAAGGAAATAATATTAATTGTCTTTTAATAGAGAACCAATGTCTAAACTTTTCTGAGGGAATGATTACTCCTTTTTCTAAAGATTTGATTTTTGATAATATTTCGTTGAAACAGATACGGTAAAACAGATTCAAGCGTCCTCCCGTTGGTGCGAGCGTCTCGCTCGTTCCTTTGAAGATCCCCCCAGATGGCGCAAGTGTCACGCTTATGCCATGATGGCAATAATAAAGCCACTGCAACTGCGGTGGTTTTCTTGTTGTAAAGAATGTTGTGTTTTTTATATATGAAATAGAACTGCTTAGGTTACAGATTTATATTAAAATGAGTTTGGTATTGTTCGGGGTTTCTTCGAGTGTTCTTCGGTAAAATGATTCTTTTTCCGAAGCTCATCCGAAGAACACTCGAAGAGCTATCGAAGAAAACAGATGTGAAACCTGTCAAAAGATGTCAAAACCGGTCATGATTTTCAGGAGTGACTGCCTATTGAAAATTCCTTTGTAAATTCGTTCAGGGAACTCAAAAAATACATTAAAATGGTAAGAATAACAAAAGGAATCCTCTCTACCGTACCTGCAGAGTGTGGGTAAAGTAACAATAACAAATCTACAACGATTTTAGAGATTGTTTTGTATTGTAAAAAAGGTTCTGTTTTGCATTCTTTCCTAAGAATATTAGTACATAAGACATATAGTTTTTAAATTTGGAAGACTAAAAATCTTATAAATAATTATGACAGAGGGAGAGTTAAAGAATATTACTGATATATGTAACAAAGCTACAAAAGCACCAGATCAATACTGTTTATTTATGCATTCTAAGAATTATTTAAACCTGTATTTCTGAATATAAAAATATTTCATACGGATCATACAATCTTCTTCAGAAATCAAAATTATTTTTCATTTTATGGATGAACACTGGTATTATACGACATGTTCTGTCGCTTTGCTGGTTTACTTTTGCTTTAGAATACTATCAAAATAGGCGAAAAAATATATTGAAACGGTATAATAAATTGCATTTGCTTATTTGAGTTCTGTTAAAAATTATTAAATTTGTATAAAAATAAACTAATACCAACTTAAAAATAATATGAGAACGAAAATACTTTTTGGTGTACATCCACTTGATGTACTACAGTCTAATACTTAGATCAATCTTATCATTACAATTTTTTGACACTGAATAATTTTCCGGAGTTTCCGGAATCTATAGAAATATATACAATGTGTACAATATTGTATATATAAATGCACATTATATCCCTGTTATTTGAAATGTTTACTACTATATTTGAAAAAAATCAAATACATATGAAAAAAATCTATTTGGGTGTATTTACCTTATGCACCATTCTGGGATCAGCCCAGGAAATTTTATGGCAAAAAAATATAAAATCCTCAACGCAGGATTTTCTGAGCCAGGTGACTACTACCATTGACGGACAATATCTGATTACCGGAAGTTCCATTCAAGCAGAGAAGCTTAAACAAGGTAGTAAACAGAATAATGGCTACGATTATCATTTGATAAAATTGAACCAGCAGGGAAAACAGGTTTTTGAAAAATATTTTTCAGGAAACAATCATGATTATCTGTCTGCAACAGTCGCTACCCAGGAAGGTGGATTTTTACTTTCTGGAACCTCATTTTCCACGAAAGGGCTTGACAAGAAAGACGATTCCAAAGGAGGTTCTTCAATTTGGCTGATCAGGATCAATGAATTTGGAGACGAGATTTGGCAGAAAACACTGGACACTGCTGCTGATGAGGAAGCCAGAGCGGTTATCCAAACCACAGATTTAGGATTTTTTGTGGCCGGAAATGTTCAGAATTCTTCAAAAGGCTACGGTTCTAAAGATGTGCTGATCATCAGGCTGGACAAAGACGGAAAAGAACTGTCCCAATTAATCTGGGGCGGAAAAGGACTTGATGAAGTTGAAAAAATGATCCCAACAAAAGACGGCGGAGCTTTACTCGGGATTTATTCCAGAAGTTCAGCGGTACAAGGTAAGACATCTCCCATAAAAGATGCCCAAAATACATCCGACACCCGACACCTGACTATTGTACAAAAACAAAGCGACAATTTCGGTGAAGGAGATTATACGGTTCTTAAAATCGACAGGAACGGAAAAATTGAGTGGGAAAAAAACTTCGGTGGCAAAGGTGATGATCACATCAGAACACTTGCTTTAACTTCCACAGGATACATTATCGGAGGTGAATCAAGATCGGAAATATCAGGAAACAAAACGGTAGGCATTGAAGAGGGTACTGACCTGTGGTTGATTTTTTTAAACGAGAGAGGAGAAGAACAGTCACAGAAATCTTACAATTTTGGGAACCGTGATCTCTTAATGGGAATGAGTGTGATTCATTCGGCAGACGACAAGTCCTCCAAAGGATTGCTTCTGGGGGGATATACTCAGTCTGAAGTAAGAATAGAAGAAAATGACGAGACTTTTTGGATACTATATTTAGACCAAAATGGAAATGAACAGTGGAGAAAATATGTAACCGGAGAATCCAGACAAAAAGAAGAGCGGCTGGCAGCCGTGGCAATTGACAGGGATGGTTCTATTGTTTTAGCCGGAACCAGTGCTGAGGAACTGGGCAAAGAAAACTGGAAAATTGTAAAACTGGGAGACAAACAGGTTGATCAGCTAATGGAGAAATTTGATATCAAGATCTATCCGAATCCGGTATCAGATTATGCTTACATAGAAATTGGCTTTGATTTTAAAGAGGCTGATATTATGCTGTATGATATGAGCGGAAGACAGCTTCAGAGCTTGAAGACAAAGAATAAAGTAACCAAGATTAACACGCAGGCTCTTGTTCAGGGCGCTTATCTGGTGACGATAAAAACGGATAATAATAAAACAGCCAATGCAAAGCTGATTAAGAAATAAAACTAAGAATCATGAAAAAAAGTACAATAGCTGTTATTTTATTAACAGCCCTTTTGGGGCATGCGCTTAAGGGACAGGCCTCTATTGGAGGAGATGTTGCTAAAAGCTATGTTGGAGAGATAAATCAAATGTTTCCCGCAGCTCCTACTTCGAATAACCTGATGAAATTTGAAGAAGTCCCTGTCAGTTACTATACAGGAATTCCTGATATAAATATTCCTCTGTTCAATATTCCGACCAGTAATTCAAAAGTACCGGTGAGTGTTCAGCTGAAATATCATCCTCTCAATGCAAAACCGGATGATAAAGCAGGAGAAACAGGTCTCGGCTGGAGTTTGATCGCAGGAGGAACCATATCCAGAACGATAAGAGGTGGTGGAGCAGATGAAAAGAACAGAACAATTGCCTTTTCCAGCCCTCCCAAAACAAAATTTGGTATCTATAATCATACTTACAACCCTACTTTCAAAGTCATGAATGATGAGCCTGTAAATATGGATGACTATAAATTCTTTGCAGGGCAGGGGCGGTATGACACAGAATATGACCTCTTTCAATATAACTTTATGGGACAATCCGGAAGATTTTATATTGTAAAGGATGCTGCCGGAAATTATAAGGCTGAGAAACTGGATAGAAATAATCTTAGGATTACTTTTAATAATAATTCTACTGGAGAAGTTACTTCCTTTACAATTGTAGATGATAAAGGGATTAAATATATTTTCAGCCCGATGGAAAATTCACAGAAGTCCATTACCAATATAAAAACAGGGCTTACAACAGGAATGTCGAACATTGATGCGAACGAGGAAATTAATGATTATTGGTCTTCATTTCATCTTACAAAAATTACGGATCAAAATAACGTAGCTTTAGCATTATTCAAATATGAGCTTTCCTCATTAGTGAAATATGAAGAGCCAACCACCCGTACTTTTAGATATGCAAGCAATATTAATTATACCAATACAAGCAATACCGTTGGGGGAACGTTGCAGAACCCAGATTGGAATATGCCGGGAGCCATTGAATCCCAAACAATCAATAACAGTACAGGTACAAGCTTGTTAACAAGTATAGAAATAGTAGATAAGGGAACAATTTATTTAAATTACGAAAAAGGCAGGCAGGATTCTAATTATATTGAACCCATTAATCTCTATAAATTAAAATCCATTCAGTCTAATTATCCCGGGCAAAGCCCTACTCAATATACTGAGAAATATATTTTTGATTATGACTATGCAGATACAAATTATCAGCAAGGAACAATTACACCTATAGTATTAAGAAAGATGCTTTTGAATAAGGTGACTAAAATTTCGCCTAATAATCAAAATCAGGAATATACTTTAGAGTATAATAAAACGACAGAAATGCTAAGTAGAGATGGTTGGGGATACTACAAAGGGGAGGATCCTAACGCTATAACGAATGATGTCATTAAATCTATTACCTATCCTACAAAAGGAAAAAGTGTCTTTGAATTTGGCACCAACGATTATAGCCATTATTATAATGGGATGGGAATGGAAGATATTACAGGAAGCTGGGTTGATCTATATAATTCTTTTGGCCTTACCGGTTTAAACTCATTTAGCCCTACAGCAAAAGCTGAGTTTTTTACTATAAACTCAGCGCAAAAAGTTAAACTGTATCTCTTGTTAGGAAATTTAATGTATTCTGAATGGAAACTTGAAATCTACAAAAAGCTGGGTAATAATACTTTTTCCCCGCCCGTATTTACCACTGGGTTAACCTATCAATTATGCATACAGGTAGGTGGTGGATTCTGCCCTGGTTCTGGTACAGGGCAAGAACCTATTTATGAATTAAATAATGAAACCGTAGAGCTTGAACCTGGGACATACTATGCTTCCTTAAGCGGTAGTCATGGACCAACCTACAAACCTGTTTCTTATGTTTTTTCTGCGGATACAAAAGAACGTGTATTTAATGATTATGCAATTAGAAAAGGTGGAGGATTGAGAATTAATGGTATTAAGTATTTTGATACCCCTATTACTACAGGAACGGTAGCTAAAGAGTTTATATACGATTACAGGAATATCAATACTTCCAGCAAAAGTAGCGGGTCACTAGTGTTTCCAGAACCTATTATGGCCTATGGTGACAGTTATTCCTACAGAAATAAATTGTTCAATGCTGATATTACGTATAGTGCTCAGTTTGATGTACAAACAGATTCTAATATCCTTCCTGTTCAGAAAACCCAGGGATCCGATGTCGGGTACAAATATGTTACCGTAAAACAAATTGTAAGAGATAATAATGATAATATTACCGATAATGGGAAGACCGTTTATACCTTCAGATCTCCGCTTGAGTACCCGAATCAGGGTAGCTTAGCCCTTCAGCCTCCTGTAAGACCCATTCCTAATCTCGATTATCTGAGAGGACAGCTGGTTTCTGAGAAAAAGT
This sequence comes from Chryseobacterium sp. 14P4.3.2, assembly GCF_057799275.1. NCBI lineage: Bacteria > Pseudomonadati > Bacteroidota > Flavobacteriia > Flavobacteriales > Weeksellaceae > Chryseobacterium > Chryseobacterium sp. 14P4.3.2. Next base: position 534 of record NZ_JBYOKO010000036.1, on the reverse strand, counting down.
ATAATTCAACCGGGCAGATCCTTTCAGAAACCCAAACGAATTATTCCTCCATAGAAATTGAAAAAAATGACGGGATCAAATTACTTGATAATTTTTACAGAGTTTCGGTTGCGGAATATTTTAGCTATAACTCATTTCAGGAACTTTTGAGCCACGTAGGAAATGTAAGTTTGACGACCCCTTATAAAAACTTCGAAAAGTTTGGGATCACTTTACCTACCTCTAAAACAGAAACGTCTTATTTCTACAAGAATGGTATTCAAAGCTCGGTGAGCAGTACAAGCACAAGCGTTTATAACGCTTTAGACTATTTGTCCTTATCTACCCAGCTTTTTCCTGACGGTACATCCACTATTACCAATTACCTGTATGCCACTGAGAAGAATAATCAGAAGCTCATTACTGCCAATATGCTTGGTATTCCTTTAGAAACAGAAGTTGCTCAGAAAGCAAGCCCTTCGGGTCAGAGTAAAACTTTGGCTAAGACAGAGCTTATTTATGACCCGTCTACTGCGAGTCTTTTCCCTGATAAGA
>NZ_JBYOKO010000035.1:0-7274 GCF_057799275.1 Chryseobacterium sp. 14P4.3.2 | reverse complement strand
AATATTCCAAGCGCAAAAGGCGTCCCCTTAATGAGTATCTTACTCGATTGAGGTAATTTTTATTATTAATCAATAATATAATTGATAAAATCATTCTCGTCCCGTCCCAAAATAATTTTTATAACAACGGGATGCGACTTATATTTTGTTCCGTTCACATCAATTTCCAAAAACATCTGAATAAGTGAATATGGTTTCCTATGATGAACGGTATGTCTAAATGAACCGGGTCTGTTAAATGTTCCTGACGGATAAAATTCTTTATAATCCTTACCAGGTCTGAAATAGTTAATAGGATTAATGTCCAGAACCATTTCATTAGATGTTACAGGATATTCGGACTGTCTCCCCCAAGCTTCCGCATCTGATGGAAGTTCCTTGTAAAAACCTGCTTTTTTCAAATACCCGCTTTTGAGTTTTTTCTTTTGTTTATAACGTTTTATGATGATCTTAGGCTGGTATTTATCGATATCTAATTCGTTTGACAATTTTATATTTAAATATTTATAAGCTATGTATCGACTTAAAACATGGTTGTATTGATCAAACTTTTGCGGGTCTTTTACATCATTATCTTCGATGTTTATATGCCCTACACTTGTTTTACCTTTTTCCTGAGCTACATAGAAATGATAGTATTTTGTCTTAAACTTTCCGGAGGGTTTTACATCAAGACCAAAATTAAACTCATTCAAATGGACATAATTATCTATGAATTGGCCAAATTGACTTTGTGTGGGATATTTACCTGTCTCAAAGTAGGTTTTCAGCTCTTCTCTTTGGGTTAGTTTATTGTTTTCTTCCATGGTTATTTTAATGTTCTTTATTGCTTATATCCTTAATATAATTGTTTTCTGGATTTACTTATTGTTTACGATTTAAAGTTCAAAATTCATCCTTTTTTTATTCCTGGGAAAGTTTTTCAGCCTATCTGTTCTGTAGTTGCAGCAGCTGTTATTTTCTGAGAGTCAGATAATGTAATGCGTTATTTGAAGGCCCAAAATTGATCTTTTTTTTCTTCTTATAAAAGTTTTCCGGCCTATCTATTCTGTAGTTGCAGCAGCTGTTATTTTCTGAAATTCTAATAATGAAGTGCGTTATTTGAAAGTTCAAAATTGATCTTTTTTTTCTTCTTATAAAAGTTTCCCGACCTATCTATTCTGTAGTTGCAGCAGCTGTTATTTTCTGAAATTCTAATAATGAAGTACGTTATTTGAAAGTCTAAAATTGATCTTTTTTTTCTTCTTATAAAAGTTTTCCGACCTATCTATTCTGTAGCTGCAGTAAGCTGTTATTTTCTGAAATTCTAATAATGAAGTACGTTATTTGAAAGTTCAAAATTGATCTTTTTTTTCTTCTTATAAAAGTTTTCCGGCCTATCTATTCTGTAGCTGCAGTAAGCCTATTTTTCTACTCATAAACAAAGATTTCAATTATTCCGGATGTTCTTTCCCTATCAAAAGGAAAACAAATTTAAACAACGGCAAATGTATTCAGGTACACAATATAATTGCCCAACGTTGCAGGTATTGCGTCTATAAGGAATGTTTTTTTAAGAAGAAAAGTAATACATTTAAGTTTTGTATGAAATGTATTAAAGATGCCGGCTCACTTAGCTATTTGCTGCTTTGTAATTTCTTATTCGGCCATATAATTACATTCGACTCTTAAATTTCTTATTTGGCTTGCCAACCCGCCACCCGAAACATTCATATTATTCTGTCCTGATGCCAGATAGGCTGTCATTAAAAGATCGTCGTTATCTGCGTTATACACTTTACACTCAATGGATTTATTACTGTTCCGAAGGTCCGCTTTGTAGCTAAAAGCCAGAAAATCCGATGCATCATAATGATCAGTCACTATATCTTCAGCAGTGTAGCCATAGCTCCAAATTCCTCCAGACGGTATATATTGAATAGATTCTCCTGTTTTATTGAGAAATTTAATCTTTGTATTGATAATGTTCATGGTTATTCCATAATCAAGCTTACTGATTTCTACGTAAAATACTTTATCTTCAAATATTCCAAAGTTAAACCCATCAGAAATGGCAGGCAGATTACTCCCAAAGAGCCTGGAGATCCAATAGTTTGAATTTATCTGGTAACGCAAATAATAGTATTGCGTGCCTGTTAATGCTTTTGCTGAGAATTCCTTTGCTGTAATGCTATAGGGTCCTTTACCCAAAAGATATTGTTTTGTCGGATCGCCGTTGGTTATTTTACCCAACTGTATTATCTGATCTTCTTCATCCTGTGAACTTATAACAATGGGACAATTTTCATTTTCAGAGGTATAGTTTGCAAAACTAATGTATGGGCTATTAATAGACGACAATGTATTGGCAAGGATAATCACTTCTCTATCAGTCAGTAAATCCTGCTTATGTTTTAAAGAGTCTATCAAATCCGAAAACTGGCTTTGGGTGGGCTGTTTCCCTTTTTCAAAATAAGTTTTTAGCTTTTCTCTTGTGGTTAATTTATTTTCTTCCATAATATTTTACTTTTTATGACTGCTTATATCTTGTTTTTTGGGGATTCAATTGATGCTTACTTTTTAAAGTTCAAAATTCATTTTTTTATTTCTAAGAAAGTTTTTCAGCCTATCTGTTCTGTAGTTTCAGCAGCTTATTTTTTTAGCTTTCAATTTGAGAATAGCTGCATTCGATTCTTATATTTCTGACTGCTATGACCTGACCACCGTTCAAAGAATTTTGGTTTTTCCCTGCAGGTAAGTAGCCTGTCGTCAACAGGGTATTGTTATCAGCATTATAAACCTCACATTTTATGGACTGATTAATTTTTGTAAGGTCCGCATTATAATAAAGAGAGAAATAATCTCCGAAATCATAATGATCAGTAATGGTATCTTCTGCTATATATTGGCTACTCCACCCTGGAGCTTCAATTCTATACCGGATAGGTACTTCAGTTTTATTAACGAATGTAACCCCTGTATTCAAAATGTTTATTTTCTTTCCATAATCTCCCTTTGAAAGTTGTATGGGTAATCCAATACTATCCAGCTTTCCAAAGTCAAACCCAACAGGAAGAGTTTTCAAATTATTTCCGAACAATCTGTTAATAGAATAGCTCTGATTTAATTGATAGGTCAAACCATAATATTCAGTTTCTCCTAAATCACCCTCTAAGATTTCTTTTACTTTAATTGTGTAAGGTGCATTGCCGATTAAATATTGTTTATCTAAAAAACTTTTGAAATCCGCTGATGAAATCACCTGGTCAGGTTCATCATTCGTGCTTACCACTATTGAAAATTTTAAGTTCCCGATACTGTTTAATAAAAAACTAACAAATATATTATCAATAGACGTTAAACTATTGGCAAGGATTGCCAGTTCTCTTCTGGTATAGACATCTTCTCTAAGCCTTAGAGAATCTATCAAATCGGCAAACTGACTTTGTGTTGGGTATTTGCCTTTTTCAAAGTAAGTTTTTAATTGGTCTCTGAGTGTTGGTTTATTTTCTTTCATAATATTTTACTATTCTTTACTGCTATTTTATAAGCACAATTACTTTTTGGATCCTATTACTGTTAATGATTTAAAGTTCAGAATTCATCCTTTTTGTATTCCTGTTAAAGTTTTTTGGTTTTGAAATGCTATGGTTACAGCATTCTTTATTTTTCAGGATCGGATGATTTATTATTTAATTTCGAAATTCAAAATTCCTCTTTTTTTTCCTCCCGGGAAAGTTTTTCGACCCAGGTGTTCTGTAGTTGCAGTAATATCTAGTAACAATTATGCATAACTGTATTTTGCGGGTCAGATTATTTTTGTGCGATAAATTGGGATAAATGTGTCGAAAATTAAAAGTCAACCAATAGGTGTTTTATCATTAAAAAAGGCTCAGATTATACAATCCGAGCCTTGCTTTATTAAGATATATATCTGACAAGAGCTTTCTTCTTTAATGAAAAACTATATTTTTGAGGGTATCTAAATCGGTTGAGAATACAGCAGCAGGGGCAAATTTTGAGCGTAAAAGAGCCTTGTAAAAACAAGGCTCTTATTATTATCGAAACAATTTTTTTGACCTATATAATGTTCTTGGTACAAAATGATCATCTTCAAACTTAATTGTTACATTCTTTGGAACATCTTTAATCTCTTTAATATAATCTCCTGTAAAACATAGAGAAATAAAACATTCGGAAACTAAATTAGATAAAAAAGACGTATCAAACTCTTTAATTTCATTCGCCTCAAAAATTAAATACTCAAGATTTATGAGATGATCTAAATTCTCAACTTTGGTTATCTTATTTTCATTTAAATTTAGTTCTCTTAAGTTTTTCAGATTATCCAATCCTTTGATTTTTGAAATTTCATTATAACTTAAGTCTAATACTTCTAAATTTTTCAAGCTATCTAATCCTTCAATTTCTTCTACATGAGTAGCCGAAATAAAAAGTTGTTTGAGATTGTGTAAGGTATCCAAACCTTCAATTTTGCCTACCCTACTTCCATTTATTCTCAATTCTTCCAAATAGGGAAAACGCTCCAGATCAGTTATTCTTTTAATATTAGTTTCTCCAATATTTAAAGAGCGGATATTTTCATTAACATTTATCTTTTTTATATGATCAATTTCAGTCAGGCTGACATCTAACCGCTGTAAGAACTTTAAATGTTCCAAACCATTTACTTCTAGATACGGATTGCAACTAATATATAATATTTCCAGATTAATTAAATCACCCAACAAAGAAGTGTCTTTAAGTTTAGTTGCTCCCAAATCCAGATTTTTCAAACTTTTTAAATCTCCTAAATACCTAAATGATTTTTCCGGTAATTTATTACCGGTTAAATCTAATGTTTCTAACCGTGAAAAAGCATTTAAGGGACGTAACATTTTCACATTGCAGTATGGAAGAGCTAATTTAACAAGACTGTCCGCTATTGGTAATAATATACCAATATCCTTTAAATCAACCTCATTTAAATATAATGTTCTAATATTCCCATCTTTATCCATCTCATAATAATTTTCCCAGATATGTTCGTTGGAATGTATAATTTGAGTATTAAACTCTTTTTCAAGTTTTTTTATAAAATCTGTCATGGTTTTAATTTCTATCTTTTTTTTAATCTTCAAATCATTGATAATTATGAACTTGCAACAATTTTTGAAACAAAATTCACATACTCTTTACGCTACATTTTTAGATTTATTATAGACATTAGGTTTTGATACTCTTTTATGGTTAACTTTCTTAAAGTTGAATACTCGAGTGTACGGATAATCAGAAAACTTTCAATCTATGCTATTATTTTTAAGATATTAGAAGCTCATATTTTAAGGAATAGATATTTTGCCTTATCTCTTTTAAGTAGTGTCCTAATCCCCAACCTCCTATTGTATGTAATATATTAAATCTAAAATGTATTTCCAATATAAAATAATAAAATTCTTGCCTTGATTTTTCAATAACAAAATCCTCTGCACTTATCATTATATAATTTATATAAAACGGATGATTAGCTATAAAGTTGATACTTATTTTACCAAAAGGAAGTATGTATTCAACATTTCCTAAGTTAGGCGCTTCTTGTATATCATTTAACATTTTTTCGACGTCTTCAATTGGTATAGCATCAAAATCATTATTATCGTAATCATTTATTAGATAAAAACATTCTGAATTACATTCAGCGTTCAATTTGTTAATCAAGTATTCATGAACAGGTAGCAAAATATCCTCTGCTCTGCTTTCTGTTTCTAATTTCCCTATAGTATTGAAAAAATCACTCATCTTATTTATATTTAATTATTACCTTCTCGTATTTCTGTCCCCCTTTCGAGTAACCATTTTTTCAAGACCTGCTAATGAAGCTAAAAAATCCAATCACTACAGGAATTGCTCTTCCCAAAGCATTTTCTATTGATTTGGCTACATTTTCCGCTGGCAATAGCTTTTGATACTATCGGTAAATGGTTTTATCAGCTCCATTTTTATAAAGATAAAAACTTTTGAGAAATCTTTATAAAATCCAAGCCCTAACTTTTTAACTTACACACTTCGTGGGATAGTGTCTCTATTTTATTAAAAAATAATTAATACTTTACAATAAACATTTTATAAAAATAAAGTATTTTTTTCTATTCCTCTTTAAAAGCTTTCATTGCTTCATCTAAATCATAAAACATTTTTGAGTTCTTTATAAAACCATACGTAGTATCCGTATCCTTATTTATAATATAGCTTACTTTAGACGGGTTATTATCAAAATCTTTATAAGTAGGAATAAAATCCATTAAATACTTGTCTAAGTATTGATACTTAAAATTTGTAATATCAATTATTATATGCTCTACCCCTGAAAACCTTAAAAATTTATTTAGACTGGCATAAAGTCTTTTAGTTTCTAATATATCATCATCAAGATCGTTGGTGGATCCTGGATATGTTCCTATTATTTTAAAATAGCCTAATTCATTTTTTTTGTCGAGTTTAATTTCAAAAGAAAAAAAATGGACATGATCTAGTGCCTTAATAAATTTAGGTTTATTATATCTATCATCATATATTCTTGTTTTTCCATCGTAATATGTTTTTTTTAATAATTCAGAACAATAGTTTATAGCATTTAATTTTGTGTCAAAAACGTTATTTTCTTCAATTATAAAATTCCCTTTTATAAAAATAAATCTATCTTTATAGATATGTTTTAATTCAAAAGGTTGATTTGTATTATTTTGTAGGTCAGAAAAATTAATTATCCTATAATAAGTATTATCATAAAACTCTTCATTAAGATAAAATTTTAATAACTCTAATTCCTTAATGGAATCAATTCTCCCAATAATATTTATTATCGGAATGTAGCTATCACTTTTTGTTAGTTTCCAGTAAATAGTATGAATAGTAAAGTTTGTTTTTGGTGCTATGTATGTTTCTAATTTCATATTTTAAAATATTATTTCTTTACCTGTTAATGCATTTTCTGATAAAATTCGCACAGTACTTTTTCTACCAAGTTGGTTTTTAGTCTCTTTTGCAAATATTTCCTCTAAAATTTTTAGATAACCTGGATCTATTTTCATTAAATCTTCTTCTTTTAAAGATTTTGTCACATTATTAATTTTCTCAAATAAATTATGCTTTGTAATAAATTTACTATCTATGAAGTTGTTTGAACTTTTAATTTTTTGATTAGTCTTAAGGAAAACGCCAAAAAGTGCAGATTCTTCCAAGTAATATCCAGCGTTTCAAATCTTATCAACAAAGACTTGAAGCCATCTAACCAG
>NZ_JBYOKO010000034.1:0-8489 GCF_057799275.1 Chryseobacterium sp. 14P4.3.2 | reverse complement strand
TGTGGTAGATCCGCTGGCGGAGAAGATGACAAGACATAGCCCTTATAATTATGCTTTTAATAATCCATTGAGGTTTATTGATCCGGATGGGAAGCAAGGTGAAGATATAATTTTATCCATGGGTCGTGACAAATGGGGAGCAGAAATAAAAGCAAGATATGAAGGAGGAAAATTATATTCTTATGTTAATGGAAAAAGATCAAATACTGAATATAGTGGCGATACATCAAAAGTGAGTGGAATTATTTCCGATCTTAATAAACTCAGTGCAAATTCAGCTGGAAAATCCGATCTTATCGATTTCTTTTCTCAAGAAGGAAATGATGTAACGATCAGATCAAATGTTGATAGTGAAAATCATTATGGCTACGGGACTGGAGGAATTGTGGTAAATGGTGAAAAAGTTCCCCTACCTACAACTGAAGGGATGCAAGATGCTGAAACTTATATTGTATTGGGGCACGAAATGGGACATGCTAAGTCAGACTTGAAAAAGGAAAAGAATGCAATGGATGACTGGTATAAAACTAATAGCGGAAAATCAATAACTATTGATGAAATAAATGCCACACATATAGAGAATAAAATTAGAAAAGCAGCAGGTCTTCCTTTAAGAACACTCTATAACCCATACAGGAATGACACTTCGTTGTTGACAAAAGATAATAAAAAGAGTTTGTACATTGATAAAAAAGAAAATTATCCCACTAAAGAAAAAGTTAAAGAGAATTATGAATATTAAAAAATACATATATATACTAGTTATCTTGGAGATATTAGTTGGCTGTAAAACAAAAAATCAATGTGACCAATATGTCAATAGTATTAATAAGTCTATTGAACTAGAATATCATCAAAACTTAAAGACAAACCATGAATTATTTTTAAAAGAAAATACATATATTGATCCCTTAGAAAATTACACAAATTTTAATAGCTGTAAAAGAAAATATATTTTATTCACTTTTCCTAAGGATACAGTTATTGTTTTAGATAGAATTAGACATGATGATTATGCAGGTACAAATATTAATTTAACAGGAATTTATAAGGATGATGAATTATTATCTTTTAATAATTTTAGTAAAGGATTTAAAAAGATAAAAATTGACAATGATTATATTTTTAATAATAGTCATTATCAATATATTATTAAATTAAAAAAAGGGGATTTTTCAAAAAGAAAAATTTCTGAATTTTCTGATGATGCTTTAAAAGATATTACATTTATTACTCTAATTATAGACAAAAAAATAAAAGATATATACCGTGTATATTCTAACGAACTTGTAAGAATAAAATGATAACAAAAGCAAAGGTATTGCATGATTGAAACTAATAACGGATATAAAATTTTAGACAATTGTAATCTTGCTGGAGTAGGCCCCGCTGCAAAGTTTGTAACTTTGAGCTAATAATAAAAAAACCATCGCAATTGCGGTGGTTTCTTATTGTAAAAGCGTTCTGTTTTTTATACAAAAACTACTACCAAGGCTACCGATTATCTGGATGGCTTTCAGTATACAGATGATGTACTTAGCTTTGTTCCTACTTTAGAAGGCTATTATGATTTCGTTGAAAAGGACTATATTTACCACTATACTGATCATTTAGGCAATATCCGTTTTTTCAAGAAAGATAGTAACGAGAAAGGTTATTCAGCAACAATTGAAGCAGAAGGAGATTCTCATTCTATTAAATATGATAATTATGATTTGGCTGAAGCTGTTTATCATGAAGTAAAAGCTCATATAGAAGGTGAAGCTGGCGGAGCTGAACAAGATCATACAAATTATGGATCAACTTATTTTAGGCTTGAAGCCAAACGGACTCCTGGGTCTCCTGCGGAAGTAATCAAAAACCAACTTATAAAATTAAGACAAGATGAAAAAAGACAAGACAATAAGATTGGCAGTAATTAAAAATATAATTTTTTTAGCAATATTATTTTTAGCAAATATAGTTGAAGGGCAGATTATAGAGATATACAAACCAATTGTTGTAACATATAAATCGGCAATACTAAATAATGAGAAAGTTAATATTGGAATCTTTGATCGGTTTCGGGAGGATACATCAAAAATGAGATATGAATATTTGAAGTATGATTCTGATAAAGAAGCTTTGTATAGATATGATGATAAACTTAAATCATTTCAAAAAATAATCTCTTTGCAACCGAATAACTTTGAAGTTCAAAAAAATATTAAGTTTGGAATATTTGATGAGTTTAATTTACAAAGAAAAGGGGAAGATGTCTTTATTGCAAAATCTCCAGATGGAAGCTATCCTTCACATCATAGATTTATAAAGTCTATCGAAATTCTTGAAAAAACAAAAGAAAATCTAATATTAAAGATTAGTTTTCAAGACGAATTTGAATGGGGTTATTTTGGGATTTTAGTTCTAAAAGATTTTAAATATTCCTCAGATCAATAATAGATAATTTAGGTACCTGCTATCACACATAACCTTTCATCTTGCTGTCACGAGACTGCATCGGATGGTTGTTATAATAACAAAACCACTACTATTGAGTGGTGGTTTTGTATATGAAAAACTATATATTCATTCTGAAAACAATAAATATATTTATCAGTACAAAGACCACCTTGGAAATGCCAGGGTAAGTTTTGCAAAAGACAAAACAAGCGTTCTTGAAATAACGGATATCAATAATTATTACGCATTTGGAATGAATCATATTGGAGGAGTGAAAGGCTTGCTAGGAGGTTATATGAATTACAAGTATAATGGTAAAGAGCTGCAGGTTCTGGCTTCCAAGCACCACAAGTAAAGGCAGCTACCACAGGTATGAACAAAGGTAAAATCAGACTTCAATCTTCAGCAGTATATAATCAAACAATTTTCTGGAAAGTAACAAAATGAGAATAGCAATTATTTTAGTAGCAACTTTATTAGCAACCTGTTCAAAAAAGAGTGATAGTAAACCTATCCAATCTGTAGAAATTAAAAAAAATAAGACCATAGATATTTTAGAAGATGGTAAAAGGCTTTTTACTTATTTATACAATGAAAAAGATTTGCCTGTTGAAGTAATATCATACAATGAGCAAGCAAATAAAATAGAGTCTAAATCGGATTATAATTATCAAAATGGAAAATTAAATTATGTTTCTCAGGGTAATGTAAAAGATGTTGATTACACGCAATCTGTACTAAATTATTTGTATCAGGCTAAAGATTTATCAACTAAAGGAATTAAGATTGAACATCCTGAAATAGTCAGCAGTGAAGTTAATGATTTAGCTACTATTTTAACAGTGGGTAAGAATTATGATGATTTTAAAAAAGACTCTGTTGTAAACGGAAATGAGAAGACTATAATTTATAAAAGTTTTAATAAAAAAATCCGTTTTTATCCATCTAATATTACTCAATTTATTCCTGAAGACGAAATCATCAAAGAGTATACTTTGATAATTAAAGATAGTTTACCAATAAAGGAAACCTTTTTACTGGAGAATAATCAGAGTTTAAAAAGAGAATATTTTTATGATAAAAATAGAATCAAAAAAATAACTTACATAGGTTCTGACCCAACGAATAAATTACAAAGAGAATTTATTTACAAGAATTAGATAACAAAGAAGCCAACTAAAAGAGTTGGCTTTCTTTATTTTATCTAAAAGCCTGTTTAGTTTTAAAATTTTGTATGATGTTGTCCACGAGAAAGAACAGGTGTTCTTTGGTGTCAGCATCCAGCTTGTCTATATCTTCGATACGCTTCATTACTTCCTTATCATACTTGATACAAATAAATGAAGAAACTATATTATTATTCAGAAAAGAATTACAAAATATGGGATATTGCGAAACGGTTACAAACTCCTATCCAAAGCAGATTACAAAGTTTTTAAAATATGTCCGGAAAGAAAATTTTGAAATCCAAACCAAAGATATTTTAGATTACTACACTTATCTGAAAACCGTCATAAGTCCGAGAACCAAAAAGCCTTTAAGCGACAATTATCTGCACAGTATTTTACTTGCCATCAAACTCTATTTTGATTATCTGCAAAGAACCGGACAAATAAAAATCAATCCTTATCAGCTGAAAATAAAGCAACCAAAATCCGAAGAGAGAAAGGTATTTACAGACGAAGAAATCAGAAAATTATACAATAAAAGTACATCGTTACAAGCGATAATATTACACCTGTGTTATGCGTGCGGAATGCGTAGAAATGAAGCCTCAGAATTGAAAATAAACGATATAGATTTAGAAAATAATCTACTCTACATTAGAAAAGGAAAAGGCAAGAAAAGAAGAGTTATTCCATTTACAAAACAAGTTCAGAAAGATATTAAAGATTTTATTTTTTCATCTGAAGGAAAAGAATATTTATTGAACATTACAGCAACAAGAATCTACGAAGAATTTAAAAAGTTACTCAAAAAAGCAGAATTAAATAATCAAGGATTTACATTGCATTGTTTAAGACATACGATTGCAACACAGCTATTAGAGCAAGGAATGGAACTTGAGAAAGTAAGGGATTTTTTAGGACATGAATATTTATCAACTACCCAAATCTATACAAGAATCAATTATGGAACTGGAAAATTATCTGAAGAATGAGCTATCAGAAGCTACTGTAAAAAACTATCTGTATGAAATAGAAAAATTTAGGAAACATCATAAGAGTCCAGGAAAGCTGAAGTACCAGACCATTATGAATTATGTTGAATTATTAAGAAAAACTTACAATCCACAAAGCATTAAAAGAACCGTTTATGCGATTAAGAAATACTATGATTATTTAGTAGAAACAGGTAAAATAAAACAGAACCCCGCACAAAATATTAAGATCCGGGACGGAAAAGAAAACCCTGTACAATTGCAGGAACTCTTAACAGAACAAGAATTACAAAAGCTTTTAGAACCGAGAGAAGAACGTTATCCGATACTCACCAAACGGAATCAAATCGTAATGAGTTTATTGGTGAACCAAGCCTTATTAACCAGTGATATTGAACGATTAAGAATCGGAGATTTAGATTTACAGAATGCCAGGATCAACATCCGTAAAACAGGAATTACCAACGAAAGAATATTAGATTTAAAAGCTGACCAGATTCTATTGTTTTATCAGTATTTACAAGAGGAAAGAGAAATGTTAACCACCTTCAGAACTGAGAAAGAGAATTACTTTTTATTAGGGAAGTTAGGGGCTACAATTACTTCAGATGACATTAATTATTTAGTCTCTACTTACAAGAAAAACTTCACCAAAAAACTGACTTCCATTACTGTCCGCCAGAGTGTTATCAAACTGAAATTAGACCAGGGCGAAAACCTGAGAAAGGTTCAATACTTTGCTGGACACAAACATGCAGATACCACAGAAAAGTATAAAGAAACAGGTGTAGATGCACTGCAAAATGCAATTAATCAATATCATCCAATTAAATAGTCACGTAATATATTGCGTGAAATTAGATTTTTTTAAAAGGATTTTGTCCTAATAAAAAGACAAAATGTTGTTTTTTTGAAAGCAATTCACAACCTAATATTTTTTTTAAAAAGACAGGAAGAGAAACAGCATCATTTTTTAGAAAAGAAATAATCCCTAAAATAGAAGAAACGATACTAATAATTGTCCAAAAATCCATAAATCAAATATAAGAAATAAAATCCAACGCCTACATTTTGAATTAAATATCCCGCCCGCCACCAGAAAAAGACATTTTTCTCCAACACTGGCCTAAACTTCCCTGAACTTTAATGCCACAGCAAATTACATAATAAAATTATATGCGCAGCAGCACCTAAACGTTGCCTTCCACTCCGCAAGCTTCGCTACTGGCAAAGCCATTGGCACCTATAATTTGAGATTATGTAAAATGCTTTCCTACGCTCCGTGGAAACCACTCCGCTTCCAACGCTCTGTGGTCTTTTCATGGAATCTTAGCCAACAAAACCACTGAATCGCCGTAGAAATGGCAGTCGGTAAAAGAATGTGGATTTGTGGATAAAGCCAACGCTGAAAGCCACACCCATTTTACCCACAAGTCCACATTAACAACAACAGCGACAACAATAGAAATCTTAGTCTAAAAATCTTCTTAAAATTACCATCTTATGCAAGATGTGCTTTTGTACGGACAAAACTATTCCTGCCCAGAAGCTGGGATTTTTTTCAATTGAAAGAAAAATCTATACGGAAAAACAATTGAATTTATTTTTTCAACTGAATAAATTTTTATCTTTGGAAGAAGCGACGGAAGAGTGATCAAAAAGTAAACAGTCGCGCGAAGAAAAATGAAGCAGGCAAATCCTAAAAAGTGAAGTAGACTACGGAATGTATGATTATGGAGCGAGATTCTACATGGCAGATTTAGGAAGATGGGGTGTGATAGATCCGCTAGCAGAAACATCTCGGCGTTGGAGCACCTATACTTATGCCTATAATAACCCAATAAGGTTTATTGACCCGGATGGAATGCAAAATTATGATATAACATTTGGGAAAAATATCTCAACAGAAACGCAAAATAAAATTGTTAGTGATTTAGGTAAAGAAACAGGTTTAGATTTATCTGTGGGAAGTTATGGAAAGCTTTTTTATAAAGAGACTGAGAACATGGGAGGAAGTAAAACAGCCCGAGATATATTAAAGGGAGCTATTGATAACCATAGAGCAGATTATCAGGTTAATTCTGATAACACAAGAGCATCTTCTATAGTGGAGGCCGGAGGTAGAGGAGAAACAATAGATGGAAAGGCAGGCTATACGCAAATCTATGATTTGAATATAAATACTGATCAAATAGATAGTTTTATAGCAGGAACTAGTTAGTCTTTAAACCCTTTAACTCTGGGATATGGAATGGTCACCCTTCATGAAATTAGTCATAAATATAATAATCTAATAGACGGATTTGTTGGTAGTGATGGAACAGAATATCAAGCATCGTCCATATATGGTTTACAAGGAGATAATGTTAAAAAAATGAATGTTATCAGAACTGAATTAGATGCATCTGGAAATTTTGTATTGCCATTTGGTCAAAGAAAATCATATTCTCCATTAGTTGAAGGTGGAACGAGTTTTTATCCGTTTAGTACTGAGGCAAAGTCCGCAGGACCATCCAAAGTTAATTCAAAGAAAGATTTATTTATCAAAACCCTTCAAAAATAATGACCTTTAAAAATAGAGAAATGAAAATCCATAAAATACCTAAGTGTTCAATAATTATTCTAGCTTTTATTAGTTGTAGTTCGTTATCAAAAATCAGATATAAAGAAGCATATGAATTTGTAGATAAAGACTTTCTTAGTAAAGAAGTTTCAGAACAAGAGTTTGGAAAAGATGTTTCGGGAGTATATATTTATGACTTGGTATATGCTAATCCTTTGGATGAAAAAGATAGTAGCAATATTTATAAAAATATTTTATCAGAGAAAGGAGAAATAAAACCGTTAAGAAAAGATTCTAATCTTAAGGATTTGTCAAAGCAAAACTTAAATGGTAACTGGGAGCTAAATTCACAATTTAGTACTGTATTTAATAATGTTGTACAATATAAAAAAACTCCAAATGGTCCTTTAAATGCGGCAATATTTTCTGAAATTAAGCATAATCAATTAAGAATAGACGTTGTTCCTTTCTTTATAGGAAGTCCTAAATATTGTGGGACAATTACCAAATACTATTTTAAGTTTGATAAAACTAAAATAATTGAGAGTAAGAAATGGAAAGATCATTATGAGTGTTGGTGATAATAGAAATACAAAGTTTAATAAATCCTGTAAGTAAATCCTGTGAAGGAAAATTTAAAAAAGACTAAAAATATATTGATATTATTTTGGCTGACAATAAACTTTAGTTGTTTATCAATAAATATGCAATATGCTAAAAAAGATGTAGGCTTTTATAATTATATGGATAAAATAATTAAAGATCGAAAATTTAAGTTTTTAGAAATTTCCTATGTTAAAAGATGTGGTAATGATATTATATTTTCACTTTCAGAAATGAATTATAATGATAACTTATCAGATCAATATAAGGTTTACGATTATAAAGGAACTTTAATAATTTACGATGTAGGAGATGAAAAAGATAAGAATCTAATTGGATTTTTTGATGCCTTTTTTAAAAAATCGAATCGGGATATATCTTTTTTACCAAAAGGAAGACAATCAATAATAAATGCGACAGCAATGTATTTTAAAAGTGATAAGTTTATTACAGATAAATATCAAATACAATACTTTATGGAAAAAGATTGTGAGACTAAATAACCTAATATATGAGGGTAAATATAAAGAAGATTAAGATATTATTTGTTTTTATTATTGGCCCCCCCCCGCTGTGCAAAGCCTCCTGACTTTGCGCTGATAACCATAAACCCTCGCTTTTGCGAGGGTTTATGGTTTTACAAAGCAGCAGCGTTTTTAGCAAAAAGTCTTTAAATCCACCACCGGAGTCAGCGGTAATTTTGACGAATACCTGACCTAT
>NZ_JBYOKO010000033.1:0-9755 GCF_057799275.1 Chryseobacterium sp. 14P4.3.2 | reverse complement strand
GGAGTAATCCCACTTTTGCTTAAAAAAATTACTTTACCACTTTATTTATTAATAAATAATGAATCTTTTAAAATTAGATCTCTATCATAAACTTTATAATCTATTCTCTCTTTCTTCAATAAAGAATCTAAAGTTTTAAAATTTTTAGTTAAATCCAAACTTAAAGATACTCTGGTATTATAATTATCAAATGTTTCTCGATTAAAATTAGTAGCATTAAATACAAGTGTAATCTTCCTTTCAGAGTTATGAGGTAAAAATAAAAGAGAACTCTTATAAATCAAATTATTAAAATTATTAAAATCAGATAGTTTATTACATTGATCATTCTGATAAAAAGTATTACTATAGTATAAATAAAATAACTTTAAATATCTTTCATCTAGTTTTTCAGAAAATTCAGAACTGATAATTTTACCCCCTATTTTTCCAGGAGCATCATATTGCTTATTTTCGTTCATTGTATGAACTAAATAGTATCCCAGATAGTTTGGTATTACATAATTATTCAGTGAATTATTCTTAAATAGTAAGGTAATAATTAGATTGTTTTCATCTATTTTTTCCTTTTTAACCATACTCATTTTTATATCACTATTTTTTTCCAATTTTTCTTTCGAACAAGAAATTAATAATAGAGTTAAAAAAAATAATATAAGCTTATTTAAGCTTAACTGGTAAATGTTTGATTTTGTCATAAACTCCTTTAAATTGTATACTTTTTAAAATATAATCATTAAAAATATTTTCAAGAGAACTATTAAAAAACCCCGGAAGTTTGTCATATCCATTTAATTTTAAAAAGTCCCTTTCAATTCCCCAAATCCCATCCGTAGAGGTCACATTATTGGTAAATAAATTACCAGAATAAGATATCCCACCAATAACTCTTCCTAAGAAATTACTTCCTGTAAACGCTGAGTTGAGCCCTCCTGAGATTATCCCTGGCAGTACAAACTTAATGGCTCCGGGGTTACTTGAAATGGTTCCCAATGCTCCTGAGATTGCCGCTCCACCAATGGCGCCTCCCAATACCGCACTCCATGTTCTTTGCCAGTCCCATTTCCGGGGGATTTTTTAAGAAAGCAAAAGTAGGAGTAATCCTACTTTTGTTTTCAAATTATTTCTCTTACGTAATTGAAATCTCTTTATTCATTTTTTTTGATTTTCAAATTTGCCATAACTACTGCCAATTCATCTTTTACAATCTTTGGAATAGTATTTCCATCATTTATTAATTCTCTCATGAAAGAATAGGAGCTTTCCTCTAAATCTAACATTCCTGCAATTTGTATTATTAATTCATAAAAATCTCTATTGATTTCAATATCATATTCGTATAATTGAGTTACTACAGTATCAAAACATAAACCATATTCATTATATATTAAGTATTCTCTAGCATTATTTAAGTCTGCATCATTTAATCCTATAGCCTTAGAAATTTCAATTAATTTAGTTAAGGTGTTATTAAGTTTATTCATTTTAATTATCTTATTGTAAAAGCTGTTATAATTTCTGTATGTGTAGTAATTACTCGGATTTTTGTTCCTTGATAAAATCCTTCAACGACAAACCTTACAGGGTGACCACTTCTTGTAAGTGTAGCTCCAGCCCTTCCTGTTTGTTGTATCCATAGGTTATTTGTTGCAACATTTGACACGGCATGCATAATTTTAGAATTATTCCATGTAGCAGGGAACATACTTTTAGAACGAGTTATTCCGTTGGTAAAGCTTTTTAAACTCCCAAACCAAGCATGACCTCCTCCTGTAGCATCTCCAGCTATAATATGTGCTGTTCTTGTTGGACTTGCTAAATTGATATATTGACTTCTAGCACTTAAAGTACCTACTCCCCTACTTACAACTTTTCCTACAACTCCACCTGCTAATGTAGCTGCTGCTGTATTCACGTATTCATTCATCATGCGCTCTTCAGTAGGATTGTAAACTTGATGTTCTACAAAATAATCTGAATCTCCTCCAAAAAAAGCATTAATTTTATTTCCAATCTCTGCTGGAAGATTTCTTCTATCAGCGTAATATCTTCTTCCTCTTATTTTTGTAATTCGATCGCCTGTACCATCTTTCCCCCAATCATCATAAATTTCATCAGGAGAAATAATATATCTATATTCACTACTAATCCCATCCGTTGAAGTCACATTATTGGTAAACAAATTCCCTGAATAAGATATCCCACCAATAGCACCTCCTAAGAAATTACTTCCTGTAAACGCTGAGTTGAGCCCTCCTGAGATTATCCCTGGCAGTACAAACTTAATAGCTCCCGGATTACTTGAAATGGTTCCCAATGCTCCTGATATTGCCGCTCCACCAATGGCGCCTCCCAATACCGCACTCCATGTTCTTTGCCAGTCACATTTTACAGGATTTCAGTTGCCAACCATGTTAAGAATTCCCTGTAAAGTAAAACAGGCAACCATTTGATTACCTGTATTTCGATTACTTTACTTATAGTTGTATATACTATTTATTTGCATCATTCTGAGAAATATTCAAAAACAAACTATCTTCTATCACAGGTTGCGCTACAAACTTCGCTTTACCGAAATTTAGCTTTGAAAATCTTCTCAAGTATTCTCCTTCAGGATATTCTCCTTTCAATATTTTATTATACGGATAATAATTTTGTTTAAATTTTGAAAAATAATTATGAATTGGAGGAGATTGTTTAATATTTAACTTATACTTTATTTTCAATTTTTCTTTTTTTGGTAAATAAAATACAGAATCTCCATCCCCTGGCATCATTTGATTTATTACATCAGTCATGCCTCTATCTGACAGATTAACGTTTCTAATACTGTCTAATTTTCTTTGATAAAATTTAGAAAATTGATTATCCCCTATTATTGCATACACATTTATAGGAAAGTCTTTCTCTTTTCCACCCTGAGTAGAAAAATCTTTAAAATTCTTGTCTCCAAACTCAAGTGTATTTGGAGCAGGAAAAATAATATCATGAGAAGTATTATTTTCAAAGATAAGAGTCAGTTCATTACTATTTTTGGTATACTTTAATGTAAAAGCACTATCTTTTTTTGATTGCTGTTTACAAGAAAATAGACTAAAAACTATTAATAAAAATAATGCTATTTTTTTCATTTTAGAGTACTTTTTAAATAATTATTAAAGATTGGTTTAATTTTAGGTTCTAATAAATCAAAACTCTTGAATGTGCTTATTCCTGTATTAAATGACTCCATATTTAGATTAAGCTTTTGCCAACCTCGGAATTTCACATACTGTTCCTCCCATCTAGATGTAAAATATTCATGAACACTAACACTTTGATTAACTCCTGTACGTTCCAGCACATCAAAAAGCCGTGCATTGTTTAATATAGTGTGAAAAATCTCGTGTCCCATTGTTAAGTCTAATTGTTCTAAGCTTATAAATGCTCCTTTGGGTAAATATATCCTTTGCCAGACAATTACATCATTATGTGTAAGAATTTCCGTTAGCCCCCAAACATTGTCACCGTTTCCATTTACTAAAAGAGCTTTATTGCCCCCAAATGAATAGCCATGGCTTCGTATAAAAGGGCTTAAATCTTTTGACTCATCTACAAAATGCCAACTCCCACGGATAAATTGATTTTTATAGTGGGCATTTGCTACTCCTATTACTGTGTTACGGCTGAACTCAGCTTCAGTAGCTCCATTTAAAGTGTTCTCATCACTAACAACCATTTCACTTATGCTATATCTATATCCGGCGAAATCCATATTTGTTGATGTCATTTTATTCTCAAATAAATTAGCCGTATAAGACAATCCACCAACAGCACCGCCTAAGAAATTACTTCCTGTGAACGCTGAGTTGAGCCCTCCTGAGATTATCCCTGGCAGTACAAACTTAATAGCTCCGGGGTTACTGGCGATATTTCCCAATGTTCCCGAGATAGCCATACCGCCAATAGCACCGCCTACTACAGCGCTCCATGACTTCTGCCAGTCCCATTTTACAGGATTCCAGTTGCCGCCATTGGCAGCTACCCCATTGAAGTATCCTCCTAATAAAGCACCTCCAAGCATTAACCAAAATTCACCGTCCGGGTCATTATACATCAGCGGATTATTCATCACATACCCGTACTTATTATAGTTCTGGGTATTCATGGGATCCTGGATATTTTCGTCCGCATTTAAGAACCTTCTGAGCAGAGGATCGTACAATCTGCCATTCATATGAATGATGCCTACATTCATAAAATGTTCATGGCTGGTATATCCACGGTCAATAATCAGTAAAGCGCCTGCAATAGCAGCTTTATCTGTCACTATAGCTGCATTTCCCATCTTTAGGTGGGTAAGGCTGCCCCAGACATCATAATGTCTTTGTTCCAGCCTGCTGCCTGCTTCATCACTAATAGCAAGAACACTTCCTATATAGTCTTTGTGAAGGAATTTATAAGAACCGCTGCTCTGTCCTGCTTCTTTCAAATATACAATATCTGCTTCATAAGGAGTGCCTCCGATGTATAATAAATGATGCTCCTGTCCTGTACCCAGATCCGTCACTACTTCAAAGCTCCCGTCTTCATTGTAGAGTTTTGTTGAAGTATTCTGCCATACAGGTGCATTAGGGTCCCAAATTCCGCCGCCGCCTGTTTTTAGTTCTGTGCCTGCTCCTGCATTTTTCAGTTTAGCAATGTTAACCCGCTGACGCATACTTCCCAATCCATATTCGAAATTAATACGGGCTTTTTCTCCATTAATCTGTACCGGATCATTATTCTCATTATAGGTGATGCTCTGTATCAGATCTCCGTTATAATTCTGTACTCCATCCGTATTCAATGTCATTCCGGTTGGCTGATAGATCTTCGCAGCATTTTCATACTTCATGATTCCCACCTGATCATTTTCCATGATTCTGCCTTTTATATCATAGATATTTCTGTTCATGGCGGGTTTAATTCCTGTGACCGGATTGGTCCAGTTTATAAGCCTGTTATTGTCATCATAATCAAAAGATTCTGCAATATTGAGATCTCCTCCGGTTGTTCTTGTTTTAAGTTCATTTCTGATGGCATCAAATGAGTAGGAGATCTGCAGGATTCCCGGTTTTACCTGCGAAGAATGATTAACGCTGCTCAGAAAACCATTGGCATCGTATGCATTGGTAATCTCTGCTGCTCCTAATCTGCTTTTTAATACCTGCCCTTTAGCATTAGTCTCCTGAAGCTCCCAAAGCACTTTCCCGGAGCTTTTATCTTTAACCTGATAGAGTTCTCCGCTCCAGGTGCTGTAAAGATTTTCTATCACGACCTTGGTTGTAATACCCAGAGAGAGCAATTCTTTCTCATAAGAAATCATTCTTCCTTTATTGTCATAGGTCATCCCTTTCTGGGTATAGGTTCTTTCATTGCTGTTTTCTACAGCAGATATAATCCTTCCCTGAGGGTCATAGGTAATGCCGGTGCTGAACAGCTGCCCTTTTACAGTACCGGATTTTGTGGTAAGCCTGCCTTTGGTATCATAGGTAAAAGCAATGGTTTTATTGGTGGCCTGTCCTCCGTCTGTTGTGGAAAGTTCCTTCTGGGAAACCAGCTGCCCCATGTTATTGTAGGTGTATTCTTTTGTTCCTTTCGGGCTGGTTGTCTTTTTCGGCTGTCCGAATCCGTCATATTCATACTTGTACAACCCGTTGGATGGATCATTGAATTCTGATTTTCTTCCCCATACATCATAAGCAGTTGTGACTGTATTTTCAGCATACTGAGCCTTAATCTGTTCTCCTGCTGCATTATAGGAAAACTGTACAGTTCCTCCTTTGTCTGTTGAAGAGATCATATTTCCCAGTGCATCAACTGTTTTGGACGTGGTCCTTCCATAGTCCGCTATATTGGTCTCTTTTACCGTTGTGGTGAATCCTGATACCACAGTTTCCGTCTGTTTACCCGTAAATGCTGTAGCTTTTACCTTAGCAGGATATACGGAATCATCATAGGCAATGGTATTCCACTTACTGGCACTTTGCCCCTCAAAATACGGTTCGGATTCTTTTATCTTTCTTCCCAGGATATCGTACTGGGTTTCCTGAGAAACGTATTGTCCCTGCGAGAAAGCCTTAGCTGACACCTTATATACCTGTCCCAGTTTGTTGGTGAATGTTTTGGATCTATTGCCATCGGGCTCATTTCTTGTCACCGTAACATTATCAAGGTGATCCCTTTCATAGGTATAGCTGGTGGTTCCCTGAAGACTGCTTTCAGAGGTCAGGCGTTTTCCCCAGTTATCATAAGTGCTTGTAAGGGTATTTCCTAACGGATCCGTCTGGCCTGTCAGCTGTCCCCAGCTGTTATAAGAAAACTGGGTCTCTAGTCCTAAATGGTCTGTTTTCTTAATGATAAATCTTCCGGTAGGATCATACTGTGAGCCCGTCATACGAACCTGAGAATCTATACTGTTAGAGAGTGTTTCCCCCGTTATATTCCCAAAACCGTCATAACTGTAACTTTCCTGGATATAGCCTGTATTATTCCTGTTCCATTTTTTAAGGGTCTTTACCCTGTTATTTTCATAGGTGTATTCTTCTTTGCCGGACTGGCTGTCTCCGTAGGCCTGCCGGGTTTCTGTCTTAGATTTCAGACGCCCTATATAATAGGCTGCTGCACTGCCGGAAGGGTTGTGTTCGTACTCATAGCCGGAAGCTGTAATTCCAAGCGTAGTATTCACCTTAGAAACTGACTGCACCGGCAGATAATACGCTCCGTAAGTAATATTGTTTTCGGTAACAGCTCCTGTTAAGAAATCTTTTACCCTGCTTGTTTTGGGTAAGATGGCGGTCACTACCTTAGCTTTGTCAGTATCCGAAACACTTGCCACAACCTGACCATTTAGGATTTTATCAATCTGATAGGTTGTAGATTTTAAGGAAAGAAGCTGGGTGTTATTTTCAGAAAGATCATCAGGAATAATCTGAGTATCGAAGGTGGTTTTTTTTACCGTCCATTCTTTCAAAGGAACGCCGTCATTCACAGGGTCAATCTCCACTCCTGACCATATCTTGGTACTTCCAGTTCCTAGCTCATTAGAATACCAGGAAGACCTTGCCATTTTTCTGAAACCAACCATCCCTTTACCCAGAATATTGGCAGTAAGGCCTCTGTACATAAATTCCTGTTTCAAAATAATATCTGAAGGAGAATTGAGTACCGTTCTGGAGGTCTGTGTCATTTCGGACACTACATACATTCCGTAAGACTGACTGATTTCAGTATAAGGGTAATTTTCCGTTTTAGCTCCGGCATAAAACTCTCCGGATGGGTCTTTTGCCAGCTGTTTATAGGTAATCACTGTGGTGATTCCACCCTGCTGAATAGTTTTGATACGGGCATATTTTGCAGCATCTATATAATAGCCGTAAACGACCTCCTGCTCATTAGCAAAACCATAGGTTTCCCCATTTGCAGAAACCATCATAAAGCTTTTGAGCATTGCTCCGGACCACTGATCTACAGAAAGGGCTACAACATCCCTTCGGGTAGGAGCCACCTCGTTATTAATATTGCTGCTGTGAAGATAAATGGTTTCAGGACTCAATCCATAATTACTAAACAAAGCGGGCAGCTCCCCTGAAAGAGCCGAGAATACTTTAGCGGTTACCGTATAATTTCTGGTGTATTTCGTACCCTGCCCGCTGTCCTGAATAGCCGCCTTATAATAGGATCTGCCGCCTTCCAGCATAATAAGCTCGGTTTTCCCGTCATTATTGATATCGTAGGCCACAAAAGTTCTGGGATTGGCTATCGTGAAATTAGCATTCAGATCCTGGGTACTCCTGCGGGTGGGCTCGGGACGGTAAAACACCTTAGTTTCTTCCTTAAAGCCGTTTCCTTTGGAAGTGTAGAGATACCAGATGGCAGCGGTAGGAGTTCCCGGCATCATAATATCACTGAGCCCGTCACCATTATAATCTCCTACAAGACTATTTTCCCAATATCCTTTTATAGTTTCATCATTGGCAGGATTAAAAGGGGCAATAGAGGACTCATACTGCCCCAGAGTATTTTTATTAAAAGTAATCAGGTAAGGCTTTAGATTCTGGCTTAGTCTCAAAAGATCAAAAACCCCGTCTCCATTGAAGTCTCCTCCTTTGTAAATGGTAAATACATCCTTATCCAGCTGGTTATGGTCAGGATACAATTCCAGGGGATAATACCAGCCGTTCCCCTGAATAGACTCATCAGGATCTACTACATAATACCGATTCACACTGGTACAGATCTGCGGCGGTTTGCCAGTGATATCAGGATTGTCAATGACTGTTGCATAGCATTCTCTGTCATTGAGCACTACAACAAGCTCACTGAGCCCGTCCCCATTGAAATCAACGTTTTTTAGATCTTTAACAGTGGTCGTTATTCCATTGACTACAGTTCCCGATGAAAAATCATAGTCATCAGCAGGAATGGTTTTGGTGTAATCCAGTACCAGCTGGTTATTGTCCGTAAGTCCATAGAATGAAAGTTCAAGGTCAGATTTGGCAGTAGAAGGATTAAATATCTGTTTTTTTACAACCAATCCCTGGCGGTTTCGGATGAGACTGCCTTTTCTTAAGTTTACCGCAACAGCATTTTTGATGCCTGTTACAGAATTCCCTACATATACCGGGAATAGGGTATTATTATTATAGCTATTACCTAAATAATTACTGTAAAGGTATAATCCTACCTGCGGTATCTGGCTGGCGGTCTGGGAGTGATACCGTAATATATCAAGCTTGCCGTCACCATCAAAGTCTCCCACTACATCCGTATTGATATTGGGTTTTAAAGTATGGCTGTTGCTCCATTTATTGCCTACATACGGGGACTCCTCATACGTGAATTTTACAGGGTTGGCCTCTTCATTATCAGCGTTTAAAACCGTGATTTTTTCCACAGATTGGTATGGATTCCCTGGAAGGTCTTTGTAAGAAACAGCATACTTTTTGTATTGTTTCCCGCCAGAGGAAACTAAAACAGAGGTAAGGATCTTAGACTGGGAGAAAAGGACTCCTTTGATATAGGCAGTTTCCGGGAAAAGCCTTGCCGTAAAATTAAAATCAATGGTATTCAAATGCTGGGTTCCCTTAGTTTCATTACCGCCCCAAAGGATGCTGCTGATTACAGAGACATTATCCTCTAAGGTATAACCGTAGGTAATATAATTCCCGTCAGGATCTTTTGACTTTACTATATTATAGTCTATGGGTGTTCTGGCATTGCTGCTTCCCGAAGCTGTGGCTCCATACCATACCTGAGAACCGTCAGGGGAAGTAACCTCCCAGTATTCAGGGCCCTGCCAGCTTTGCCCGCTAATGCTTCCTACAGATCTGATTTTAAAATTAGAATACTTCTCGGTAACATATTCTGCCCCGGATTTACCATATTTCCCGGATTTTAATATGAGCCGCTGCCCGTTAAAGCTGTAGTAATCTGAATAATCCAGCTGTACTCCTTTGGTGATGCCATCCTTTTCAAGATTCCTGCCTACCCTTGAGATGGCGCTGAGCCCTGTGAGGTTCCAGCCATAGCCTGCCAGGCCGTTTCCAGCACCGCTTACATAAACAAGACCGACACCGGGGGCTGTATTTTTAACTCCGGGGGGAAGGTCTATTGCAAGGGTATACTGAAGCTGTCCCGCCCCTGTAACCTCTATATTTCCCTTGGTATCGTGAAATTTCGGGGCTGGAGTCTGCGAAAAACAGAACACTGATATAAAAGACAGTATAAGCGAC
>NZ_JBYOKO010000032.1:0-12934 GCF_057799275.1 Chryseobacterium sp. 14P4.3.2 | reverse complement strand
GGGAGCGCCTGCGCTGTTTTTGGCAAAGGTTACACTTACTTAACTATATTAGCAGTTTTCGTAAAACCTTCTCTTTTATTGGTCTATCAAGTTGGTCTTTATATTGATAAATATACTTATTGTTTTCAAAATAAATATATAAAGTTTTTAAAACACAACACCACCGCTCAATAGCAGTGGTGTTGTTATTATTACTTCGCCACACGATGCAATCGTGCTGCAGCGAGGGGAATGTTAAATCACATTAATAACAGAAATCAACATATCTGAAACATGATCAATGTCTATAGTAAATCATTTATACTAGTCGCTTTTTTCTTTACACTGTACGGATCATGCAATAGTTCATAAACTATACCGTGACTATCAACAGCTAAATAATTGCCTTCCCCCAAGCTTTTAATAGTATAAAAAGTTCCTTCAGGGATTTCTATTTTAAATGTATCCTCTATATCTAACTCAACCAACTTATTCTTATTAACATCTTTAATTATTTCTAAAAGAACTTCTTTATCGTTCTCATTTTTAAAATGTTTTTCTTTTAGAGTAGAAGTATCATATTGATTTAAAGTATAATTATTCAAATTTATATCTTTAATAAAAAAACCAATAAACATTCCCTCAAGAAACGAAATATTAATTTTTTCTTTTTCTTTACTTTTTTTATTGTATATAAAAATATTTTGTAATTGAAAATACCCTAAATTAGGTTTGCTATATACTTTCTCTAATTTTGCATTTAATTGAACACTATACCAATCTTTAAAGTTCAAGTCGTTTGGTTTAAAGCTTATTAAAAAATCTTTATTCAATTGATCAAGAATATAATGATAACGAGTAGGTAAAAGCTTAACGAGCTCTCTAAAGAAATTTATTTCTTCATCTGTAAACTCTTTTATTTTTTGTTTTTTAAATATTCTAAACATAATTATTTCCAAGTTAAATTATACATTTCTTTCACCCATTTTGGTGCAAATCTAGCCCGATATGGGTCTGCTATAGCGTGCTCTAAACTGCTAACAGACTGTAAATTAAAACGATTATTCAGAAGCCAATTAGGAGCCCATTTAGCTCTTTGAGGAATAAATCTATGGTGCAATTCCATTGATTGCTTCCATACTTGTCCGGTTTCGGGGTTTTCCAAAGCTTGTAAAACAGGTTTTGCATTTTTAGCCCAATAAGCAGCTCGATACTGTGCAAAAGTAGGACCTCCTTTTGATATATAATTAAAAGCTTGCCCTAAATACCTGCCAGCTCCAGCGGCTCTCCAACCAGCTGCCAATAGCTCACCTCCGGCAAGAGACGCTGGTAACTCCAGGAACATGAAATTCTCAGCCGCTGAAACAGACTGCCCAACTTTAGTATTTTCTATAGCATCATACAGTAAAGATCTACTTTGACTTAAGTTCCAACCCTGTCTAGCATTATCAAGCCCATTCTCCATCTTAAAGCTATTGTATGATCCTTCAAAGAACACCCCACCTTTTCTTCCTGTGACAAAAACTTCCGGAACATAATTGGTTGCTTCACCAATGCCTCCTTCCTCAAAGTTAACATTTAAACTTTTATAGCTACCATTATACCCCAAAAGAGTACCATCACTATCCATAAAGCCAAAACCTGTATTAGACCAAGTTCCACCCAAACCGAATGCTGTATCAATAAGTCCAGCAGCAGACATACTATTTGCACCTCCATCATCTCCGGGATTTATACCCAAAAAAGAATTATAATATTGTCTACCCGTGGTAAATCCGGGAGTTCTTCCTGAAGTATCAATACTCCCATCCTGGTTAAACCATCTTCCGTCTACATCATACTGCAAAACAGGATTGTTGGCTACATACGCATATGAGCTTGTAGAAAGGTAACTTTCTGCCAACTGGTCTATCCCGTTCCATCTTCCCAGATCCGGCATATACTGCCTCCAGCCGTAATCAAACATCCCGGTTTCCTGAAGTTCTTTACCGTTGTATTTATTGCTGTACAAACTTCCGAAACCTGAATTGCTGAACGAATTTGAAATATGGTTCAGTCCAAGGGACTTTACTGATATTTTTAAAAATAGAGTATTGATTTTCAATACTCTATTTTATTATCAATATTGTTAGAATTATCAAAAATTAATAGTAATCATATTTTATTGCAAATATCCAGAACATAATGCATAGGAATACAAAGATTAAAACAATCTTTCTTGATTTTTTTACAGTTTTTTTATTTGCATAAAAAGCATTAATCTTCTCTGTCAAATCGTCATCACCTATTAACTTGAAAGTTGCAAAAATATATCCATAAGCAATTCCTATTATTAGTGGATATAAGAACACTTTTGAAGGAAGTCCAATAGTTTTATCTACTATCATTAATATTGGAAATTCTAATAATAACCATAAAGGAAAACCTAAAGTTAAAATCGAATAAAAATTCTTATCTTTATGTTTTTTATAATAAATATGTGTTTGCAAATAACACTCATAATAAGCGTAGAAATATGCATTTTTAATTGTATTTATAAAGTTTTTCATGTTAATTTTCAGGGTTTAAATAATCATAATGATTGCTGCCTCTATTCATAGCTCCCCATGTCCATATATTCCAATAATTTACATCCGTATTATCAATACCTAAAGAAACAGCTGGTCCTACATAAGGAATAAAGCCTGCAGCATAACTCATAATTCCTCTTGATATATATCCTGGATGATGAGATTCGTAAAACTGAGCCATAGAAATTGCTAATCCAGCATATGCAACTCCTTTTACTACTTTTGAACTGTTTACAGCATTAATAGCTTTTACATTTTTCAAAAACTTTGCACCTGAAATATATTTATTACCATTTAAATAACCATTACTTCTATATAGATTATAAGTTTTAAAAATATTAGATGTTTTTATCATTTTACCTGCATCTACAAGATCATTTGATACTTGAGCAGTAGTTCCTAAGGTGAGCCCAATTCCATTTGTTGCATAAGATTGAGCTGTACTTGCATTATTTAATATTCCCCAATAATCATAGTTATTTTCTTTAAATTTTAAAAAGCCTAGTGCTCCTACTCCTTTCACATTAGTATCAGGGTCATCATAATCTGTCCACCATCTTAAAACTCCATCCTTATTGCTAATACCTACTGTTCCTCCATTAAAAAAGGAGGTCATTAAGTCAGTATATGCCTGAGTCTTACCAAAAGCAAGATACCCGCCGCCGCCTTCATCTGGTGTTCTCCCCATAAACTGAGTCATCAGCATTTGAGAATGTGACATAATTGTAAAAGGATTAGCATATCCCGATGTATCAATATGTCCAGCTGCATCCATCCATCTTCCATCAGGATCTCTCATTGAAATAGGATTATTGGCTACATAGGCAAAAGGACTTATAGAAGTATATGCTTCCGCCAACTGGTCTATCCCGTTCCATCTTCCCAGATCTGGCATATATTGTCTCCAGCCGTAATCAAACATCCCGGTTTCCTGAAGCTCTTTGCCGTTGTATTTGTAGCAGTAAAAACTTTCGGATTTGACACCAACATATCCAAAACACCTGATATGATCTTCAATATTTTAGACAGCCTGTTTTCTCTTTTCTTCTATGCCAGCTATCCACAACATCATTTAAAATTGAGATTTTATTAATATTTTTAAAATTAGAGTGCTGATTTTCAATACTCTAATTTATCACGAACATGTTTGAAACATTGCCCAATTATTTACCCTGTCTAATATCTTCCATCCGTTTTTTATATCTTATATTCTCTAATGAATCTTTTATTTTCTGTTCTTCAATATATTCCCTTGAATATGGCCCAGTATGATTACTTTTAGCTCTTTCAGATAATAGATAATAAGAAAATATCATATTAATAATAACCAGTACAATTATACTCCAAACTATAATACCACCTATTTTATTTTTTTCTTTAGAGAGTTGGTCAAATTCCAGATTATATTTTTTCCAAGTATTATTATAATCTATAGTTATATAAGACGTGAGTAAAAAAAAGACAGCAATTCCGATATAAACTCCTTTTGTAAAATTGATACTTTTGTCAATAAAAATATTATAGTAGTTTAATAGAGTAATAGTAAACCAAATACCTAAAGTACCTAAAAATATACTCCCTGTAAAATCTTCAGGGAAAATAGATCCCTTTGAATGTTTATACAGTTTATAAAAGAAATAATAATATGCTTTTTTTATTTTTTCCATATTTTAAAATTTAATTGCTGAATTATTTAAGAATGGATGTCCTATCATTTGTTGTTCATTTGCTTCAGTTGCTGCAGCAGTTTCAAAAGCACCGATCCATCCACCCGGATAATAATTATCAACTCCAAAATATAAAGTGCTAATTACAGCTCCGTAAGCTCCTCCTTTTAAACCCACATATCCCATTACTGTATTTAATCCGGCCTTGCCCGGATGCACTGCATTGGGAGAAGTTGGATCTTCATAAAATGTTTTTACGCCATACACGTCCATTGCAACACCTAAATAAAATGAATATTTCCCTAGACCTTGTCCGATTTTACTTAGCCCGGTAGTTTTTATATATGCATTTTTAATAAAAACATTACCATTAGCATTAGGGCGGTACAATTTAATAGATAAACCTGTAGTTCTAATTCTGGTTTGTCCTGAAAATTTCTCTAAACTTAATGCAGCTAGTTAATCTCGAAAGTCTAAAAACAGATAAGAGTAGAATTTTCTCTACTCTTATCTTAATTATAAAATCATTTTCTCACATTATCCCTAATATCCTGAATTTCTTTCTTATATTTTGCGTTTTCTATAGAATCTTTGACTTTTTCCTGTTCTATATAGTCTTTAGAATATGGTCCTGTATGATTCAGTTTTGCTCGATTAAGCAATAAATAATATGAAAATATAGTATTTAATATTATTAAAATAATAATGCTCCAAACAATAATACCATTTTTTTTATTTTTTTCTTTAGGTAATTGATCGAACTCTATATTGTACTTTTTCCATACATCAGTACGAATAAAACAAAAATAATGTAATAGGAAAAGTATTACGACTGGGATAAAAATTAAAGGCTGTCGAAGGGTTAATTCACCTATTTTTTTTCCGGTGATCAATAGAAAATAGTTTAATATTGATAATAACAACCAAATTTCTAACGCTCCTATTGAAGCACTTGCTTTAAAATCACTCCACCATGGTGTTGAACTATCTTCATAGTGTTTATAAAGTTTATAAAAAAGATAATAATAAGCACGTTTCATATTCTTACATATCTAGAATTTTATAGCTGAGTTACTTAAAAATGGATGTCCTGTCATTTGTTGTTCATAAACTTCTGTTTTGGCTGCTGTCTCAGAAGCTCCTACCCAACCTCCCGGGTAGTAATTATCAATTCCAAAATATAAAGTACTAATTATAGCTCCGTGGTAATAATAGAAATCAACATATCTGAAACATGAACAATTTGAAAACCATCATAGCTACAAAGAACCTAATTTGTTATAATTAGTATGAACGGTGAATTCAGGAAATACTCTCCTTCATTTGTTGCTTTCATATTCTAAATACTCTATAGAATATCTTCCTATATGATTCTTTTTAGCCTGTAGATCAGCATAAAATACTGAGTAAATGAAATTAATTATTATTAATATAATTCCAATCCATGTAACCATTTTATATTTAGAATTTTTTTCTTCTGAAAGTTGATCAAATTTATCTACATACAATTTATATCTATCCTTATAATCAAATATAAAATAATTTGGTACCAATATTAAAATTGATACTATTAATAAAAAAATATTATCATTTAAATTTATTATTATTTTGGTTGCTCCAGTATAATAAAACATAAAAGATGATAATAAAACTAACAGAATTGCATCAAATGATAATATACTTATAAAGCTATAAGAAAAAAGCGTAGGAGACTTTTGTGCTGCTTTATATAAGGTGTAATACGTGTAATAATAAACTAATTTTAATTTTTTCATTATTTTTTATTATTTAGGTTCATGTGCTCCCATTATATGAAATCTATATGGGCCAGCATTATTAAATCCTGCATCTAGTTGACTCTGAAAATCATTAGCTCCATTAAACCATCCTGGCCATCCTTGCCCACCTGGACCATCGTAATGATTATCTACACTAAAATAAGTAGTACCAATTGATGATCCAATTGGGCCTCCCCATGTCCCTATTATTCCCATTACTGTATTTATCGCCGCTTTTCCAGGATCAACCTTATTGTTAGATGTAGGATCAAATATATAATTGTAAGATGCTTTTATATCCAATCCAAATCCAACCCAAAAACTAAAAACTCCAGCTCCATGAGCAACTTTACTTAGCCCTATTGTTTTAGTATATGCATTTTTAATAAAAACGTTTCCATTAGCATTAGGGCGGTACAACTTGATTGATGATCCAACACTTGTTACCCTTGCTTCACCGGATAGTCCCCCAAACCCTGCAACAGCAGTAGCAAACCATAGATTAACTTGTCCTCCAGAACTATACCAATCCAAACTATTATCTGGTTTGTACGGATTGAAGTTATGATAAGACTGCCTGATCTCTGGCATCCCAGAATAAGATCTTAGATTTAGCATCTCTAATACTCCTATTCCCTTAACTCCAGTATTAGGGTCTTTATAAGTAGTCCACCAGTACATATCACCTTTTTTATTAAAGTCAATAAATATATTTTGTTTTCCTAATCCATCTTTAACCTGATCAAATAAAGAATAGCCATCACCAAAACTATCTGGATTTAGAGTCACTCCGGTAGATGATGTCATATATCTCGGTTTATGAGAACTACCTAAAAATTGAAAAGGATTTGCCTGGCCCGATGTATCAATATTTCCAGCTGCATCCATCCATCTTCCATCAGGATCTCTCATTGAAATAGGATTATTGGCTACATAGGCAAAAGGACTTATAGAAGTATATGCTTCCGCCAATTGATCTATCCCGTTCCATCTTCCCAGATCAGGCATATATTGTCTCCAGCCATAATCAAACATCCCGGTTTCCTGAAGCTCTTTTCCGTTGTATTTGTAAGAGTAGAAACTTCCAAAATTGGAGGAATTCAATCCGTTTCCTCCCGTATGGTTTAAGCCAAATGGATAATAGTTGTTGGTATCGGTAATTTCAGGAGCGCCTGCGCTGTTTTTGGCAAAGGTGACCCTGCTGTTTCCAAGGTGGTCTCTGTACTGGTAAATATAGCGGTTTTCTGTGAAACTGTAAAAACCTTCTGCGGTGGCCACAAAATCAAGCCTCCATTCTGGGGTAATAGGAGTAATGACAGGATCAAAAATATTTTTATAAGCCTGTACTTCGTAAGCATTTTCGGTTCTACAGGTCATACAGATTCCACCGCCTTCGAAGTAGCTGTATTGGAAACCATCTAGATAATCTGTGGTACGGATGGACGCTGACCCTCTTGGAGGACTAGAAGAATATGTTTTGCGAAGCTTGGTTCCGTCTGCACGATAAAGGTAAGTAATAAATCTATTTAATAATCCAAAATCATTTTGTTGGGTAGCAACATACTGATTGGAGAGATTGAGGTAATTATATTGTACAGACTTCACCCCTTTATCCAGCATATCTTTCATATTCCCGTTCAGATCATAGGAAATGGTATTGTTTCCGCCTTCATATCCGGTGTCGTTCAATGCATTTTCAGTGACTTTTGTTAAACGGTTTCCAGTGTAATTATAAATCAGATCATCCACCTGAGTTGCTGTGTTGCCGGTGACAGGGAAAGCATTTCTTTTTAAGGTTTTAATGTTTCCGTTCAGATCATAGGTCAGATATTCATTATAATTATTATTAAACGGCAGAGCGGCATCAGGTTCAGAATATACGGCATCCTGTAATCTGCTAAGGGCATCATAGGTATAATTGTATCGTTTCAGGATACCTTCAGAGGCATTTTTCCAGTCTACCTCTGTGATACTCCCATTGAATTTCCCGGGCGACACATTGGTATTCACAGGGTTAGTATACTTCATTTCATACCCGAACAGTTTTCCGTTCAGGTTTGAAGGATCATTAATTTTAGTCAGCCAGCCTCTGATATTATAAGTATAGTCAATACTTTGCAGTGGCTCGGCAATATTGGTTCCGCCCAGTTTTTTATTTTTCAGCTGAGAAAGCTCATTGTATTCATTCCGCACCAGAATTTCTTCCGGATTGGTATCAATCTGATGTTTATGAACCAACAGCCTGTTTTGGGCATCATAAGTATAGGTCTGAGTGATTACTTTTTCAGGATCGGCTGCCAGTCTTTTATGATAGGCTTTGGTTTGTTTGGTAACACCTGCGAAATCAAGGACAGATTCTGTTTTGGTATACCCACCCAAATGATTGATGCTGTATGATCCAACAGCTCTTCCCTTACTATCGTAATAGATATAACTCTTGGTCCAGTTATCATCTTCAATGTTTTTAACTAATGACATTACAGGAAGTCCTTTGGTACTTTTTCCTTCAACCGGAGTTTCTTTTAAAACGGCTGCCCCCTGAATAGTCTGTGGAAAAGAGGGGTTAAATGAGTAGCCAGGATATGAATCATAATAATTAACTGATAATAAAGTTACCCATTTGGAAGCATTGGGATATGCACCATTAGGATCATAAAGGACATCCATTCCCTGTCTGTTAAAGGTAACGGATGGGGAACGCTTCACATTATTTTTATTCGGAACCCCATCGGCCAATCCCTGCTCTGTATTCCGGTCTCCTCCGGCAGCAATTCCTGTAAAAGCCACTCTTCCGAACTGGTCATAGGTGGTATACAGCCATTGTCCTTTCTCTTTCAGATTAGCATCCTGAGTGGCAACCAGCCTGTCCTGTTTGTCATACACCATATACTCCCAGCCTTTTCCGGGAAGTTTCTTTTCTACCTGACGCCCCCAGGAATCATAGCGGTACTGGTAACAAAGATTGTTCAGAAGCTCATCAGTAATGGTTTTATGAACAGCCTCCGGAGGAAGAATAAAAACAAGCTGCCCATATTCATTGTATACATAATAAGTATCTACATGTACTGTAGAGCTCATTATTTTTCTTGTTAAGATGGTTTGTCCTTTTTTGTTCTTAAATTCTACGGTTTCTATTCCGTCTTCATCTTTTACTGTACTTTTATAAAGCTGGTTAGGGACATAAGTTTCTGATGGAGATAAGGTCAATATGCTTTTAGACACTCCATTTTCCCAGCTCATGGAGATGAGATATAGATAAACTTCATTAGCCTTATTGGTATCATATTCAAATTGTACAGGTTGGGTACTCCAGGCTTTACCTACAGAAGTTTGCTGTAAAACTCTGTTTAAAGGGGAGTTCTCTACTACTTTCTCCGTATAAATCTTTTCATCTCCATAAGTTGCAGGATAAACGCCTAAAGGTCCTGAGTAATAATTACCCCCGCTGCTTGAGAGCTGCGGTACCGGCAGATAATCTTTCGTCTGTCTGCCAAACTGATCGTATTCAATATGAGTGACCACATCTCTTCCTAATGGAGTAGCAGCCACATTAACGATTTGCTTCGGTCTTCCCAAGCCATCAAGATACTGAACGGTTTCAACAGATTTTGAAGGCTGGGTACCATTATAATCCAGATAGGTTTTGGTTTTAACATAATTTTCCGTGCTGGTCTGGGCATGAAACAGAGCAGCCCCAAACAGCAGTGTTGATACTATTATTTTTTTCATCGCTTTAGTTTTTATAATTGTATTGGTATTCCTTCAGAACCAAACCATTCATATCCACAATTTTTTCAAGCCTGTTCTGGCTGTCATATTTATAAACTGCCCTGATTCCGTTGGGAGGAGTTACCGTTGTAGATCCAATCAAAGGATCATACGTATAGGTGGTAATCAGAAAATTGTTCAGCTGGGTATTATTTCTAAAAGAATCAAGTGCCGCTAAAAGCTGTGGTTCTTTTGAAGGATCTGCAGCATCTGCGTCAGATGCACTGATAATAGCCTGAACCAGGGAAGATACCTGTGTATAGGCAGCTCCTTCTATTTTTGCAATAGGCAGGGTTTTGTCATATCCATATATGGTTGTTACCACATTTCCGTTTGTATCCGTATATTGGATAACATTTCCTTTTTCATCATATAGATCTATGGTAGCTGTTTTTTGTGCTGTGTTTCCAATATTGGAAACCGCAATGGCTGTAGGATACAATAAAGATGGATGGGTAAATTGAGTTTCAACACGGGAAACCAGCTTTCCGTCTATTTTGTTTTCTACAATAACAGGGGTGTTCAGGATATGAGCTGCTGAAAGGTTGGCATATCCTGTTTCGGGATAGGTATTTATTTGCTCTTCAGTTCTGCCATCTACTATCTTTTTGGAAAGTACGGGCTGAAAGTTAAAGACTCCAAAATTGGTTTCTGATGTCTCCTGCACACTTCTGCCATTTTCAAAATAAGCGGTAGCCGTTTTAGTAAGCTTTTTTAACCAGGACGATCTAGAATAGGTAATGGGTGACCAATTATCATAAGTGTAAAAGATTGGAGTATCAATCATTCCCGGAATATCCTCGAAGCTATAGTCAGTTTGTTCCGCTATAAGGAGTTTATGATCTGAATTATATACTTGTGTTTTCTCCAAGAGTCCTCCTTTTGAAAAATTGTAATAAGGCCAGAATTTTTCATTGTTTGTACCCCCCGTAAAAGGAATCTGAGGATAATCATTTGGAGTCTTGTAATAATATTGGGTATACCCGTTATTATCATCTATCACCTTTACATTATTGTATAGAGTATACATACGAGATTCCGTATCCATTTCATTTGTAAATTGATAACCAGAAGAAGCCGAGGGATCAGTAAAGCTATTATACTCAAACCTTGTCTGTTTGGTTGGCAAAGCATCAGTTGGACTGTTATAGTATTTGATATTATTGATTCTTATCCCGGCTCCTCCTGTACTATTAGGAAAAGGTTGCGGGACATGACCAAATTCTGTGAAAGAAATTTCAGCAGTTCCCTCTCTGCCTTCAGTTCCAAAAACTTTTAAAGTATAATTTCCTGGAGAAAGATTATAAATCAAGGCACGATCTTCATCTTCTCCTTTACAATATCCCCTCGGGATCAATGCTCCGTTTTGGTAAATACCAAATTTAAGATATTTTGTGGTGATAGGATTATACCAGGGATCAAATTCCGGAGTTGGCGGATCTACTTCACGTTCAAATAAACTCAGAATTAACATTTTAGGTGCTGTCCCCGATACCGTGAAAGAATGTTCTAATCCCAATCGGGTATCTGATACGATTGCCGGTCTGAAAACTTGTAAATATTGTATTTCATTATCTATAAAACTAGTTCCATTCAAAATGGTAGAAAGATAAGCCGGGTCAGCCCTATTCTTGTATTGTTGACCATACTCATAATTATATTCTACAACACCACCAGATGGATTTATAATTCTCTTTAGTAGAGGACGGGTATATGATGGCTGATTAGTCAATCCCCAGATTAAATCAGGACAGAAATAGGAAACCGGAGCTCCGCCGCCAGGATTTGGAGGATAAAATGTCAGGCTTGCATATTCCAGGCTTGTTGTTTCAGATATAGCTCCATTTCTATCTAATCTTTTGATCTTATTCAACATCCTTTTATAGACATACTCCATAGACCCCCCAGCTAGCTGCCCGTCTTCAATTTGGTCAGAATTATATTCAAAAGCATATTGAGAAATAGTATGATTATTCTGGTCTTTTAAAATGACTTTTTGCACCTGATAAGGATCATTCATTCTCCAGGGCTCCTCAAAATAGTATTCATATTCAATTTTACCGAACCCGGGAGAATTGATTGACTTTAACTTACAGTATTGATATAGCAGTTTATTGGATGGAAAAAATTTATTTTTAACATATTTCTCGTAAGTAAATGTAGCGAGTTCTACATTATTGGCATCTACAATTCTGGTCAGAAAAAATGCTGAACGAAATTCACGGTTTACCTCATTTAATTTTTCAGAGGTACTTCTACTATAATCATTGAAAAAATATTTGTTCCCTTTGGCATCCGTAATCGTAAAAGAATCAATGATCAGTGTAGCTGTATTAGAATTCCTGAAGTATTCTATTTTATGTCTATTGGAAGAAAGATTAACCAATTGAAACGTATCGTTATCTCTTATAAAACTGAATTTACCTGAAATCCCCGGAGCATTATAATAATAGATATCATCAAATTTATTTTTTGTATAACCACCACGAGTAACATCATCATTTCGTTCATCATAAAGGTCAATAATTTTCCTAGAAATAACACCTCCTCCAAATATCGACCAACCCGTTCCTATATCACTGGCTGGCTCATCTTTTTTTACATTTAAAATACTATAAGACATGGAAATACCTAATGAAATATTTTCATTGCGTGACGGAAGTTCAAAAAGTGGGAAAGATATTTCCGGCATCCCGGTTGCGTTGGTTTGAGGAGTATTGTTGTATGATGACAGAGAGGAAACCGAAGGCACCGGATTAGAAAATTCTCCAAAATTAATATCTGGCCGTTGAGCTTTAACATATTGGGTAAAAATGCAGAATAGCATTCCCCATAATACAATTGTTTTCTTCATTATTTTGTTTTTTTATTTCTTAATCAATTTAGCATTCGCTGTTTTATTCGTATCCGTTTTTATCGTCACCAGATAAGCGCCCTGAACAAGAGCCTGCGTGTTAATCTTGGTTACTTTATTCTTTGTCTTCAAGCTCTGAAGCTGTCTTCCGCTCATATCATACAGCATAATATCAGCCTCTTTAAAATCAAAGCCAATTTCTATGTAAGCATAATCTGATACCGGATTCGGATAGATCTTGATATCAAATTTCTCCATTAGCTGATCAACCTGTTTGTCTCCCAGTTTTACAATTTTCCAGTTTTCTTTGCCCAGTTC
>NZ_JBYOKO010000031.1:0-14434 GCF_057799275.1 Chryseobacterium sp. 14P4.3.2 | reverse complement strand
CATAGAGAGGTAATTATAAGAATTAAAATTCCTATATAGATTATGTTTTTTAACATTATTTTTAAGTTATTTTGAAAAAACAGTAGATCTAATTAAAACAAAACAGAAGATTGAAAATATTATAGTAGTTAATATAGAACCTTCAAAACCAAAATCAACACCTGTTAAAAATTTATTATTTGATATAAATTTATAATTAGCTATACTATATATTTTCAACCCACTGATGTTACTGCCATAGATACAACCAATTAAAAAATTCCACAAAAAATGGACAATAGTAGATATTATAATAGAATTAGTTTTGACATATACTAAGCTTAAAAATATACCTGCAATAAAAATATTTATCAACCCAATAATATTAAAGTTTGGATTAAATAAATGAAAGGAGCTAAATATTAATGATGTTAAAATAATATTTTTAAATGAAAGTTCATCCTTTAATATACTATATGGAATAAATCTAAAAAATATTTCTTCCATAAATGCGGATAATAATAGGAGTAGAAAAAATATAACAATATTCAAGTAATCGATATTCTCAATTAAGCTTGTATTAATTAAATTAAAATAGTTTAATATAAAACTAATAGCTGTTGGAATAAATACTCCTAATGAGATAATTTTCAAGTTTTTAAAATTCCAAAATTTTAAAAATAAGTTGGTTTTAAAATCTTTTATCAAATCTAATTTATAAAGAAAATATATCCCACAAATTAATTCTGGGAAAAATGAGGAGATCCATATATTAACAGTTAATTCTTTTTTAGGGAAGTCTTTAAAAGCTATAAAGAAAAATGGTATAGAAATAATTATTTGTAAAAAAAATATTTTTACAAATAATGGGATTATTTTATTCATAAGGAAAATTAATTAAAGCATGAGTATAGTTAAATACTCATGCTTGTTATCATTTATTGCATCATCGCATGTCCTCCTGGTACACCATGCTGATTTATATAATGTTCGTGTTCTCCAGCTACTGCTAAAGCTCCAACTACACATCCAACTAGATACCCAATAAATGTACCTCCTTCTACTTGCGTTAACTCTTCTTGAGTTAATTCTTTTAATTTTTCCATTTTATAAAAATTTTGAAGACTTCCCGTTTTTCAAACAGTTAATAAATATAAAATATACTCTAATACACTAAAACTTCTTTAGCATAGAGCCATGGACTAAGTCCATTTAACGATTTATGCGGGTGATTACTGTTGTAATCAATCTGCCACTCGTAAGCAATAGCATTTACTTCTATTAGAGAGCCGAACAGATATGCATCCAAAACATCTTCTCTAAATGTACGGTTTAAGCGTTCAATATATGCATTTTGTGCAGGCTTTCCCGGTTGTATATATTGCAGCTCAATGTCATTATCCTTACAGAAGTCCACAAAAACCTGGGATAGAAACTCAGGACCGTTGTCGGTTCTTATGCGCTTAGGTTTAGGTCTGTATGTGATTAATTCTTTTAATCTTTGCACTAATCTGATACCTGGAATTGAATAGAATGCTTCATTAATCAATGACTCCCTATTATAATCATCAATGACATTCAGCACCCTAAACCTCCTGCCATTACATAAAGCATCACTCATAAAATCAATTGACCATGTCTCGTTGACGCTTCCCGGGACGATCAGTTTCTCTTTAATCCGACACGGAATACGGCGTTTGCGCTTAACTCTTAGTTTTAAATTAATATTTCGATAAACACGAAGTACTCTTTTTCTATTCCAAAGCAGACCTTCCAAGCGTATCTTACCGTAATAAGTTTCAAATCCCCTTGTAGGATATCTCGCTGCCAAATCTAGTAATTTTGAAATAACGCGTTGGTCGTCTTTTTTATGCCCATAATAATACATACTGCGGCTCATGCAGACGATCTTGCAAGCCCTATGAACACTGATTTCTGTTTCGCTAATAACACCCTTTGCCAGTTCTTTTCGTTCACAGAGCTTTAAAGCTTTTTTCAATGATATTCTTTAAGATACGATGATCTAGGCTCAGATCTGCAAACATGCGTTTAAGACGTACGTTTTCCTCCTGTAGCGCTTTAAGTTCCTTAAGATGCTGCGCATCCATTCCTCCATACTTTTGCTTCCATTGATAGAAAGTAGGTGCAGAAATCCCATGTTCTCGACAGATGTCTTTTGTAGCTTTCCCAGATTCATATTCTTTAAGAATATTGATAATCTGATGTTCTGAAAATTTGCTCTTTTTCATAATGTTTAACAAACTAAATTTAATAATTTTAATTGGTCTGAAAAACAGGGGAGTTTACCTAACTAACTGATTAACAAATTGGTATTTGTATTATTGTCAATTAATGATATACATATCACAAAATATTAATTCAGAAATTTGAGTATCTTTTATTGTTAATATTTCATCAGAAATTTCCTTTAGATCTTCTAAATAATGGCTAATTATTAAAATAATTTTTTCTGTTTTTAATTTTTGTATTAAATTGTAAATGAATTTCCTATTCTCCTTATCTAATGAAGAAGTTGGTTCATCCAAAATTAAGAATTGCGGATTATGATATAAAGCACGCATCCAACCAAGTAATTGCTTTTGCCCACCGGATAGATTGATACCCTCTTCTCCTACCAACGTTAAGAAACCTTGAGGTAGAGAATTGATAAATCTATCAAAACCAAGTGAAATTAATTCTTGTAGCTTTTCTTCATTTACTTGTTCGTTAAGAATAATATTTTCCAAAACATTTCCGTTGAAAAGTTGTACATTTTGAGGAACAATACCGGTTAAGTTTCGCCAGTTATTTATAGAAATATCCTTTAAATGGATATTCGCATTAATGATAATTTCTCCTTTTTCCGGTAGATAGTTTTTTTGTAAAATTTCTGTCAATGTTGTTTTACCACTTCCGCTTTCTCCAAGAAGACAGGTAACATTCCCTTTCTGTAAAGAAAAAGATATTTGATTAAGAAGCCTACTTCTTCCATTGAATCTGAAATCAATATTTTTAATTTCAATAGATTCAACATTTTTAATTTCCAGACCTTCAACTTTTTCTTTTTCTAATGATGAGTATTCGAACATTCTATCGAAAGCTACTTTAGCCTCTTGTATCGGGATAGTTACTAGAGCCAAATTGGTAATTGAAGAAAGCAATGAACTTGAAATCCCAATAATTGCCATTAATTCACCGACTTTAATTTCATTATTTAAAACCTTGTAAGAAGAAATGCCAAGAATTAGTAAAAGAAAAATAACTAGGGTTAATCCGGAGTATAAAGAAATTGTAAGATTAAGCTTTCCAAGTTCAAAAATTTTTGTTTGAAAAAAAACAAAAATAGTTTTATTTCTTTTAATAAATAAATTTTGTTTGGAAAATCCTTTAATAACATCAATTCCTCTAATACTGTCTATATAATTGGCTTCATTTGAACTATAAGATTGCATTACATTTCTTTGGGATTCAATAATTTTCTTATTGAAACTAAAGATAATGTAAAAAATTATTGGCGAAATAATAATGCAGACTATAGCAAGTTTCCAAGAGTAAAAGAAAAGGAAACTTATAGCAATGAGAACTCCTAAAATATCTACTGCGGTGTTAGTAATCAATTGTTTTATTACGATTTGGATTCTTTGAGTATCATTGAGCCGAGCCACAAAATCTCCAATTTTTCGACTATCAAAAAACATTTTTGGAAGATGAAGAAGAGAAGAGTAAAATTTTTTATTGATCCTTTCATTAAAGGCTTTACTTTGCTTAATGATATAAAATTCTCTTAGTGCCTGGATAGCTACTCTTGCAAAAAGAAGAAATCCAAGAAATGAAATACTTAACAATAAAAGAGAAGTCTTTTTCTTTGGTAAAATATCATCTATTAATTTTTGTGAGAAAATAGACATAGACATTCCCAATAAAGTAAATATAAGTCCTAAAAAAATAATCGTATAAACGGCTTCCTGATCTTCTTTAATTAGATTTTTCATCCAAAGTTTCTTCTCGGAATCTATTTTTGTTTTTTTTTGGAACTGAGCGTTGGGTTTTAAAGTAAGACAAGTTTTAGAGTGCCACACTTCTTCCAAGTATTCTTTTGTCCAATATTCTAAACCTTTGGCAGGATCTCCGATAAGAAATTGATGATTTCCAAGAATATTGTAAGAATAGCATATAACATAATGTTCAAATTTTTGATCTATAATAGTGTGTAAAATAACGGGTTCTCCGTGTTCTGTGAGGGCCTGTATGTCAGCCTCGCAACCTTCTGAATCAAAGCCGATAGCATTGGCGCATTGATGTAAACCAAGAAGTGTAGTTCCGGTTTTGCTTGTTCCACTTTTTTCACGAAGTATTTCCAGTGAAATATCTCCTTCATAA
Source organism: Chryseobacterium sp. 14P4.3.2 (assembly GCF_057799275.1). Lineage (NCBI taxonomy): Bacteria > Pseudomonadati > Bacteroidota > Flavobacteriia > Flavobacteriales > Weeksellaceae > Chryseobacterium > Chryseobacterium sp. 14P4.3.2. The sequence continues at coordinate 10,075 of NZ_JBYOKO010000031.1, read as the reverse complement.
TATCTCACTAAGGATTGGAGACAGCCAACTCCACAATCAGTTAAGTCTTTTTGGAGTGAGAATGTCTTTTTTATAAGTTTATTTTCTTTCATCAAAGGTATTTGTGAGTTTTTCCAGTTTTATTGCTCCTGAATTTCTTTTAATAAGATGATTATTTTTATCATAGACCAAAAAAGACGGTACTCCTTTTAAACCTAATTTTCGATAAAATACTGCCATTTCGTCGTGACACCAGTAGATATTGTTTAGCTTATCCAAATTATGTTGTTTAGCAAACTGTTTGATTTCTTCTAAAGGTTCACTGGCAACCCATATCCATTGAGTATTTTGATAGTTGCGATAGCTTTTAGATAATTCTTCTACTTCTGCCTGACAAAAATGACAACTTGGACTGAAATACACTATAACCTTAGTATGATCGTCAGCCAAATTGTGTTGTGTAAAAGAATTCCCTCTAATGGTTGTAAAACTAAATGTAGGGGCATCCTTTAGAGCTTCTATTTTTTCTTTCTTCTTCTGAAAGTTTAAAAATAAATATATCATTACTCCGATTAATATAACTGGAATAATAATGACTAATGCCTTTAAAAACTTCTTGTTTTTCATTTCTCTAATATTGTGCATTTAAAATAAAAAATGAAACTACACCTACCCAAAATAGAAGACCAATCCCATACGTTATTGTTATTAAACCTAAAGATTTTTGGAAACTAATTTTTTGTTCTGAAATTTCCCATACTCCCCAGGCAAGAGTTCCCCAGTAAAAAAGTTCAAACAGATTTACCAATTGTAAAGGATATGCTAACCATTTCTCCGTAGAGATATAATCTCGTATATTAAGTAAAGAAATTGGATAATAAGTTTGTAAATCTTCCAACGTATAATCTGTATTTATCCAATAAAAATTAACAAATTTGTAAAATCCTGCTATAATAAATACAGATTCTGCCACTAAAACAAAACTTATTAAATCTGAAAATTTTATTTGATCTAAGCCAGGTAAATCTAACAGTTTAATAAAGTTAAGACAGAAAGCAACCAATAAAACCTTGATCCCAATAAGTAATGGTGTCGCAACATAGCTTACCCACCACCATTTTTTCTGACTTTCTATATAATTTTGTATTACTTCGTTCGGATAATCTTTGGCAAGAAAATCTGTAATTTTGGAACTGGTAGTAATAAAAGTATTATCTAAGTAAGTGAGTGAAAAATAGCATAAGACAATGCTTATGAAAAGTATAAAATTTTTCATTTGTGTTGTTATAGAAATATTATTTTCTATTATTGTAAAAGTTATGGTAGAATGTTATTCTGATTAGATTATCAAAAATAGTCTAATCGTGTTTTATTGTATTTTAATTTTAAAATACCAATTTTTTGAATATTTGATAGTTGTATTGTAAATAAAGTAAATCCCGAATAGTTATAATATTATAATAGCTAATGTAAAATTTAATATTAACAAAACTATTTTCAGAATGAGTTACTTTCAAGAAATAAACTTCATTTGCTAATAATTACTAATTCTTTGTTTTGATAAAGCTTCAGCTTTTGATAAAACTAAATTCTTTATTGATTTTATAGTTTTGGAATTAGAATTATATAGTTTTCTACCGTAAAAATTGTTTATGAAAATTTTGTTATTTTCACAAATAATTATAATATATTCGGTATCATTTTTATAAGGAATTTCAAAAATATAAAGACCTAATATTTCTTTTGATTCATATACCACTTTCTGCTTACTTGCAATATCTTCAATAATTGCATTGTTATCTTTAAGTAACAGATTTGTTTTTATTTCTTTAAAAAATCTCTGATAGATAATTTTAACTAAAATAAAAAGATATATTAGAAAAGAAATCATTCCAACTATACTGAAATCACTTTTAATGAAAGCGATAAGTACGAAAGAAAAGAAAAGTAGGAATGTAAACAACAAAAAGCACTCGTTTAAAGAAAAAGGCAGAAAATATCTTCCGAAAATTACTTTGGGCTTTTGTTCTTTTATTTTAATTTTTTCTATAAAATTCATTTTTCAATATTAAAACTAGAAGGGTATTATCCCTTCTAGTCAATTTAAATTACAGTTTAGTCACAAAGAAGCATACCTACTCCAAGAACAAAAGTTCCTCCAACTACTCCTCCAATAATAGCTCCCATACCAGCTAATGCACCCGCATATTCCCAAGTACATTTTGGTCTTCCTTCAGCTTGTAAATTTTCCATTTGTGACAGATTTAATTTTTTCATTTTTTGAATTTTTAAATTTAGTAAATAATTTTTGTCATACAATCCCTGACATGGGTCTTTTACTGATCAGTTTTTATATTTATATTTTTGTACTGTACACATACAAGAAATAAAATATTTGTGTTTTTACCTGGAGCAAACTTAGGCAAGAAATTAGCACAAAAAAAGCAATAGGTATCAGGATTTATAAATTGATATATATCAATTTATAAATCCTGATACCTGTATTTTATTGAAATTCAATTAAATAGATAGGCAATTAAATCATAATTGACTTTTCAATTTCCTTAATATAAATTGAAAGTGTAGTTCCCGTTTTTTTCTTGAATGCAACTGAAAATGCTTGTACATTGTTGTATCCAAGTTCATCTGCAATAGCAGGAAGTGTGTAAGATCTGAATTTTTTGTCCTTTATCAATCGTTCTAACACGTAATGAATCCGTAAATCATTAAGATAGGTTGTAAAACTCTTTCCTTTCTGGGTATTAATGACTTCTGATAAATAGGTAGTGTTGGTCTTTATACTTTTTGCTAAACTAGCAGATGTAATACCTTTCTTTAAAAAAGACTCTTTTGTTTCAAAAATTTCCAATTCTTTTAAAATATATTGAGTTACATCTTCCGGAGTAGTCTTTGCTATTTTGTTTTCTATATCAACTTGTTCTGTTTCTTGAATATGAACTACATCTAATTTTTCGTCAGGAGTTTGAAAACTTCTCATCTCAATTGAATTGATTAAATCCTGAGCAATTTTTCGATGCTTTTTTTCTGTTTTTTTAGATTTATAATAGAAGAAGGAAAGCAATAGAAGAGCTGATAATAGAAGACCAATGGAAGCATATAGAATTATTTTTCTGTTTTGTAGGTCATTAATTATATCCTCTTTTTCTTGTAGAAGATTTGGCGTATCATATTTTTTGGGTAATTCCGTAGATAAATACCTGAATTGTTCATCGAGTTTTTTATCAACTTTTAAAAAGCGGTCAATATAATAAAGCTGTTTTTCTTTGTTGTTGTTTTCTTTATAATAGTCTATGAGATAGGTGTATACTTCACGAAGTTCTGGAAAGGTAATATTAGTTTTTTTTACATTAGAATCTAAAACAACAAAATATTCGACTGCTTTTTCTTTGTTCGCCAATCCGTCAAAAGCTTTACCTAAATTAAAAAGCGTATAATTTGCATTATCGTCATTGATACTGGAGAAATATTTATAAGCTTTTGATAATTCTGCTATGGCAGCTTTATATTTTTTTTGTTTAAGGTCTGAATATCCGGAAAAATAAGAATATTGGCTAATTATATATTTGTTTTTGCCTGTGAATGGTGATCTTTGCCCTTCTTTAATTAAAAAATTGGCAGAATCCAATTTATTTAGCTCAATATAGCAATATATAAGACTTATACGCATTTGATTATGTTGAGATTCATCTGTAATGTTGTTACCATTATATAAATAATATCTGAACGTTTTAGCAGCTTCTGCATTTTTACCAATATAACTATTCAAATAGGCAATATTCATATTAGCATATGCGGTCATCTTCTGATTTTTCTGATCTTTAGAGTATTGTAATCCTAAAATATAATTATCTAAAGCAACTTTTAAATTGTCATATTTATAATAAAGGTTTCCTTTCATTAAATAAGTCTGAGAGGGATATATTGTTCCTTTTAAATTTTTCGTAATTGTAGCTGCACTATCCAAATATTTTAGGGCATTGGAAAAATTTTCATTAAAGTGAACAAGGACATAGCCGTCAGCTATTTGAAGAGTGGTTTTTTCATTTTTAGCCTTTTGCAGATAATATTGAGCTATAATTTTAGCTTTATCAGTTTTAATATTATCATTATAGTTATAAAATTTGTTTTTCAGTTCCGAATAACTGAATTTATTTAAGGTGTCAACTTTGTTATCTTGAGCAAAAAAACAATTAGTAAACAAAAAAACAATAGGAAATATAAATTTCATCATTTGTAAATAAGCTACAAAAATATAATTTTCACATTTAATATTTACACAATATGAAAATAAAATAATCATTATTTAAGTTTAATAATATCAATACTTTATGTTAAAACTACAATTAGTAAAGCTTAACGACATGAAAGCAATTATTGGAGGAGGTGGAGCTCAAGCGGGTTATAATATTAATGAAAATGATGATCCGCTTCCTACTCCTTTTCAAACAGCGAGTAATAAATAATTTCTAGTAATAATGAAAATAAAAATATTTATTATTATCTGTTTACTATCAGCTTTTATTAATGCCCAAAAGACAAAATTAGCCCCATCAAAACCAGTTACTGATGAATATTTTGGAACTAAAATCGTTGATAATTACAGAAATTTAGAAGATTTAGAAAATCCTAATACTACTAATTGGATGAAGTCGCAGACAGCTTATACCAATTCTGTTCTTGATCTTATTCCTAAAAGAAATTATTATGTAGAAAAAAGACTAGAGATTGATAACAGACAAGGGTTTTCTGTATCTGATTTGAAAATAACAGATAATGATAGATATTTTTATTTAAAGAAAAAAGGAGATGAAAAAGTAGCAAAACTATATTACCGAGAAGGATTTCAAGGAAAAGAAGAATTGCTTTATGACCCTATCAACTACAAAAATTCAGAAGCTAATCATGAGTTTGTCATCAATTATATAAGTCCAAGCTGGGATGGTAATAAAGTTGCTGTTTCAATGGCTGAAAAAGGAGTAGAACTCTCAGATTTGATTATTATAGATATCAAAAAACAACAAATTTATCCTGAATTTATTGCCAATATAGCACCTGCTACTTTGGATGGAATAAAATGGTTAGATGATAATAGCGGATTTTTCTATATGAATTTTTCTACAATTGATCCTAAATCTAAAGATTTTTATAGAAATACACAAACTGTTTTATATAAATTAGGAACTGATCCAAAAAAACAAGTGATGTTTTTTCTGCTAGAAATAATCCTGATTTAGGTATTACTGCTGACCAATTTCCCATGATTCTAGATTCTGATATTGATGATCAGTATTACAAAGGAATGCTGGTAGATTTTCAACCCTACAGAAAAACATTTATCATTAGCAAAGAAGATTTATTAGCAGGTAAAAAAAATTGGAAATTACTTTCCGAATCAAGTGATAAAGCTAAGAATTTAGATTTTTGGAATGATAAGGTTATTTTTCAGTCATCTTATAATTCATCTCTCAATAAATTATGTAGAACCAATATTGCTAATCCAAATTTTAAAAGTGCTGAAACTTTAGTTCCAGAGAAAAAAGATGAAATTATTAAAAGCTATCGAATAACCCGAGATGGCATTTATTACACTACCACGAAGAATGGTGTAGAAGCTAAATTATATTTATACAAGGATGGGAAAGATAATCTTATTCAACTTCCTTATCCATCAGGAAATATTGATTTACAGGGTAAAGGAGAAAATTATTCAGATATTTGGATTACTTGCTCTGGATGGGCAAATGATGAGCAACGTTTTAAATATGATGTAAAAAAGAATGCCTTTACGCCGGAAAATATTGCTCCTGTTGCAGAATATCCTGAATTCAAAGATATTGTTGTTGAAGAAATAACCGTAAAAGCAAGAGATGGGGAAGAAATTCCAGTTTCTTTGATTTATAATAAAAATATTAAAAAGAATGGCAAAAATCCTGTATTGATTGATAGTTATGGTTCTTATGGAATTTCTACTAATCCTTTCTTTGCTAAAACTTACTTGTTATGGGCAAATCAAGGAGGGATGGTGGCTGTAGCCCATGTGAGAGGAGGAGGAGAAAAAGGAGAAAAATGGCGTTTAGGAGGATATAAAGAAACTAAACCCAATACTTGGAGAGATTTAATAGACTGTACAGAATTTTTGATACACGAAAAATACACATCAAAAGATAAAGTGGCGATTTGGGGTGGTAGCGCCGGAGGAATTACGGTAGGTAGAGCCATGACTGAGAGACCTGATCTTTTTAAAGCGGTTATTGCTGAGGTAGGATCATTGAACATGCTTAGAGATGATGCAAAACCTAATGCCCAGCCAAAAGAATTTGGAAGTATTAAAGATCCAAAAGAGTTTAAAGCCTTATTAGAAATGGATGCCTATCATCATATTAAAAAGGGAGTTAAATATCCTGCAACGCTTATAACCGGAGGAATAAACGATCAAAGAGTGATTGTTTGGGAACCTGTAAAATTTGCAGCTAAATTAATGGCTGATGATTCGTCTAATAATCCTATTCTTTTAAAAATAGATTTTGAAGGAGGACACTCTGGTAATGTTCCTGTGGCACAACGATATGCAAATTTAGGAGATATGTTTACTTTTGCATTATGGCAATTAGGACATCCTGATTATCAACCTAAAAAAAATACAAAATAGCAAAATGTCTCGCTTTCCCTATCAGTTTTTTGATGAGTATGTAGTTCGTACTCCTTCATTCACCTATAAAAGTTTTGTAGAGAAATTTGGTAAAGAGGAGATTTCTAATGATGAATTAAAGGAAATTTGTACTCATCCAGTTTTTCTGGAAGCAATTTATTTGGCTTCACCATATTTATACGAAGAACTCAATCTTTGGTTAAACTCAGAAGAAGAACTTTCCCAAAAACAATATCAAAAACTAAAAAATACCCTATTAAAATATTATAGCCGAATGAGTACACGTTGTACACCATTCGGCTTATTTGCTTCGGTTGGCCTGGGAAGATTTAATGAAAATCTTGGAGATAAACAACTCGTAAGTTTAGTTCGAGATACTAAACTAGATATGTATTTTCTTGTTTCCTTAGCTCAACATTTTGTGAGCATAATAGAGATAAGAAATCAGTTATTATTTTATCCTAATAACAGTGTTTATAAGGTAGGAAACAATATCCGCTATATAGAATATCAATATACAGGAGGAAAAAGAGAATATACTATTTCATCTGCTCCACTTTCTGAGGGATTGGGGCAAATATTATCTTTTTAAACCGTACAGCAGATTACAGATATTCTTATCAATAATGAAATAACAGAAGATGAAGCCCGGGAGTTTGTTGAAGAATTGATTGATAACCAAGTTTTGGTGAGTGAATTCGAACCTAATGTTTCGGGAAACGATTTTTTAGATACGCTGATTTTTGTATTAAATAGAATAGATGCTAAGGCTGAACTTGAAAATTTAATTTTAATAAAAGAAAAGCTAAGCGAATTAGACAAAAATATTGGAAATCCTATTTTTCTTTATTCTGAAATTGAAGAGTTAATTAAAACTTTTAAAACAGAATATGAACAGAAGTATCTTTTTCAGACAGATCTTTATAATAAAAGTAGATTTACTTTACAATCAAACTGGAAAAAAAAATTAAAGAACGGAATCAACTTTTTAAATAAAATTACTTTACTGCAACAAGATACTCCTTTTGAAAAATTCAAAAAGGCTTTTAGTGAAAGATTTGAAACCCAAGAAATGCCTTTAACTTATGTTCTTGATACCGAAGTTGGGATAGGTTACAGACAAAATTTCTCTGCTAAAGGAGTTCATAATTATTTAGAAGATTTAAATCTTTCAATCTCTAAGAAAAATCGAAATCTAATTATTGAACTTAATCCGGTACATAAAATTCTTAATGAAAAAGTACAATATGCTTTGTTAGAAAATCAAAATGTTATTGAATTATTAACTGAAGATTTTAAAGATTTTGAAGAAAACTGGGATAATATACCGGATACAATGTCTTTTATAACAGAGATTGTTTCTGATAAGAATTTTGAAAAATTATATGTAAAAGGAAGTAGTGGGAGTAGTGCGGCTAATCTTCTGGGTAGGTTTTGTTCTGAAAAATCAATAGTACAAAATTTAACAAAAGATATTGCGAAAAAAGAGGAGGAGTTAAATTCTGATTATATTTTAGCAGAAATCATTCATTTACCGGAAGCCAGAATAGGAAATATAGTAAGAAGACCTACACTACGAACCTATGAGATTCCATATCTGGCGCAATCTGTTTTACCAAAGGAAAATCAAATTTCTATTGATGATCTATATATTTCTTTAAAAAATGACAAAATTATTTTGCGTTCAAGAAAATTGAATAAAGAAGTCAAGCCATATCTTACAAATGCGCATAATTATTATACCAATACTTTGCCTGTTTATCATTTTTTATCTGATTTCCATTCACAAGATGTGAGAGCAGGCTTGCATTTTAATTGGGGCGGATTAGAAGACATTTATCATTTTTTGCCAAGAGTAAAATACAAAAATATCATTCTTTCAAAAGCGCGATGGAAGATAGCAGAAAAAGATGTTATTGCTCTTGAATCATCAATGTCTGATAAAGAATATTTTTTATCTGAACTAGAGAATTGGAGATTTAAAAGAAAAATTCCTACATGGATAGAGTGGGTAAAGTTTGATAATACTTTGACAATGAATTTAGAAAATTACGATATGGCAAAACTTTTTATTCAAACCGTAAAAATTGAAAAAGCAATCATAATCGAAGAATTTTTGTATAATGAAAATGATGATTTTAAACGTGAGTTTATTTTTTCAATGTATAAAGGTGAAACGTTATAGTTGTAAATGATGGAAAGAAGAAAATTTATTCCCGGAACGGAATGGCTCTACCTGAAAATTTATACAGGAGTAAAGACTGCTGATATTATTTTGGAAGAAGCAATACAACCTTTGACAGAATACTTTCAGGAAAATAATTATATTTCACAATGGTTTTTCATCCGCTATAATGATCCTAAACCACATTTGAGAGTAAGGTTTATGTTAAATAATACTGTGGATTACAGCAAAATCCTTGACAAAATCAATGAAGCTCTGCAAGAATATATAGGCAGTGGAGAAATCTCAAATATTTTGATTGACACTTACATTAGGGAAATCGAACGTTACGGGGAAAAAACCATTGAAGAAGCTGAAACTCTATTCCATAAAAACAGTGAATTTACCTTGCAATGCTTGCATTACGACGATGAAGAGAAAATTATTATTACTCTCTTTTACATTGATGAGATTTTGAACAAACTTAATCTTACCATTCATGAAAAGCTAGAATGGATCAAAGATTTCAATGTTGCTTTTAAGCAGGAATTTAATGCAGATAAGAAACTCAATTCTCAACTGGATAAAAAATATCGGGAATTCAAGACAAAATATGTAGATTTTCTTCAATCATACGAGTTTTTAGAAGAGAGAAATGCTGTTATTTCCAATATTGAAGAAAGTAGTTCGGTCTTACAGGATATTCTCCACCACAATGAAAATAAATCGTTGGGAATATCTTTGCAAAGTTTCTTCCAAAGTATTTTTCACATGAATATCAATAGACTTTTTGTTTCTAATCAGCGTTTGTTTGAAATGGTAATCTATGACTATCTTTTAAGATATTATAAGACTGAGATTTTCAAGAAAAATAACGAAAATTCTTGACAAAAAGTGAAAAGTATATTTTCGTCCTTTTTTAAAGAAGCTAAAAAATATTATTATTTAAGATCATAATTAGAAATTACTAAACTCAAAATGAAATGAACATAGCTTTGTTCTGCATCTTTTCTATTAATGAGTTTATTTTTATAATCGTATGAATTTAATATTTTTATTAACTTTTGGTAGATTTCAAAATCTTGATTTATAATTTTCCCCCTTATATTTCCATCTTTTTTTTAAAATAATATCATTATCAACTGAGGATCAGGTGCAAAAGTTGGGGGCTAAGCAAAAAGTTTGGTTAATCTGAATAAAAAAAATGATCTGTCCTTCACCCCTCTGAGCTGCATCCTGAAGTTTTTGATTTTAGCATTGAA
>NZ_JBYOKO010000030.1:0-19705 GCF_057799275.1 Chryseobacterium sp. 14P4.3.2 | reverse complement strand
GAGGTCATCAATAACGATTTTTACTTCGTTTTTGCGGTTGCAAAGGTACAATACTTTTCGAAATAAAAAAATAAAATTTAAATTAATTTTACGTGAATAATACCCAATTAATTTTACCGGACTAATAACCATTGAATTAACCTGTTTTAAAAATGAATAAAAATTCTTCAGATTTTTTTCTTTTTCATTCTTTATTAGTACCAATTGAGGGCTTAAGAATAATTTGCTATACGAATAATTAAATTTTTCAAATGTCAATTCTAGTAATCATGATTTAGTATTAAGCTTTAGAGCTATTTTTAGAGAGATAAGTGAGATGGTCACTTTATAATGTCCATTACAAAGAATAAAATAATAAACACTGATTATTTAAATCTTTTATAACAAATTTATGGTTAATAAGTAAAGGTTCTTTTTTTTTTACACATAATTCCTTAAATTTTGTTAAATAAAAAATTTGCTATATCTATTTCTTTTATTAATTTGCAAAAGTCAAAAAACTAATACCTGATTATCCATGGAAAATTCAATCTTCTCTATTTACTGTTTTGATTATCATTGCGTTGCTATTGATGTCGCTCGTATAATTTCTTTTTCTTACTGATTTTTTTATAACCAAACCTTCGAATAGTTCTTGCTAACTATCAATTTTAGTAAAATATCTGGCATGTATAAACTTTCTTATTCTAAGATGTTTACGATAACTGCTTTATCGTGTTCTGTCTCTTTTTATTCTCAATTAGTGGGATCAGATGTCCAGCTATGGGAAAAAGCAAATCCGACGCTTCGTGAAGCTTCAAAATGCAAAGATGAAAATCTGCTTAATTTCCATTGCAGTATTAAGGATAAGCTGTTCAAAAAATATATAAAATACAGTAAAAATAAAAGTCATACCCTTACGGCTGTTCATCGCTCCAAGGAAGATGAATTAATCTGGGAAAATACAGATGAAAAAATATCTTTAGGAAATAACAGTTATAAGACTGGAGAGAAAAAAAATGTGGAAATTAGAAAAAAGCCAAGCATTTTTTCATATCTGGCAACGGCTGATTCTGACCATGAAAAATCGGACAGTCTGAAAATTAAATTTGAGGATCAGAATCTCTATGAGATGGTATTTCTGCCAAGAAAAGCCAGGTCCTTAGATTTAAATAAAATTCATTCCTATCTTTCTATTAAATACGGAATCTCTCTTGAAAAAGGGAAGTATTACAGTAGTGACGGGAAAATAATCTGGGATCCTGAACAACATAAAGAATACAAATATAAGCCTACAGGATTGGGCAGAGATAATGGTAATGAACTTTATCAGAAACAATCATCCAATCAGGCAGATCTTTTTTTAACTATCGGGAAAAACTCCATTGAAAGAACCAATGTGGAAAATCAGGCGATTTTTGATAACAATCAGTTTGTAATCTGGTCAGATGATAACAAGGATTTGGCTTTGAAAAATGACGGAAGTTTTGATGTTCTGCAAAAAAACTGGGAGATCAGTTTTATTGGCAATAAAGTTTCTAAAACGGATTATAGTGTCAGGATTTTAAAAGAAACGGTAAATCCGAGATCTTTACCTACTGCTTATTGGATGCTTCTGAAAAAACCTGATGGAAGTATACAGAAAATTCAGGGGGTTGAAAATGAATATTATATATTCTTCAATAAAGTTGATTTCCTGAATGATTTTGATAGCGGAGATACGGCCCATTTTACTTTTGCCGTAAGTCCATTAAAAGATCAAAAAAGAGAAAGTACAAATCCTATTCAGAATTCTGGACCCGGATCATCAATCAATAGCAGTGAATTATCTTTGGAACTGACTAAAATTAATCTTTATCCAAACCCGGTTAAAAAAGGACAGATCTTTACGGTTACTTTTCCGTCAATGGACGGGCTTGAGATTTCCATTTATGATGGCACAGGAAGACTTGTAAAGCTGGATAATATAGACCGGAAATCCAACCACTATACCGGGCAACTTGATGTACAAAGTGCTTATATCATCAATCTTACCCAAAACAAAAAAATTATAAAAACTTTCAAATTAATCGTTGATTAAAACTTTACCATGAAAATAAATACGGATCAATTTCCTGTTACCAAGAAATCGTTTCTGTTGATGTCTTTCTTTGTGTGTATGTTTGTTTTTGCAAGCTTTACCAAAGAAGACAGGCAGAGGGTACGGAGATTTAAGAAAGAACTGATGAGTAAATTGACCGATACAAAAGTTGATTTACCTGACAGTAATGCAAAAGAAAATTCATTCAATCAATTAATACAATCAGAAACATCACCTCAAAAGAAGCTTTTGGGAGGTGATCATCCTTTATTTTTAGATTTGGCAAAGAAAAATACCAGAGTTTCTGAGTTTAAAAATGAAGTTATTGATAATAATAATTTTTATTCATCCAAAGAGAAAGAAGGAACCATTGGTACCTTCACGGATCAGGAAGAAGATGAGGTTTCTGATAACTTTTTCACCATTGATATTCCATCTGTTGAAGAAAACACAATTGCTTATCTGGAATATGATTTATTTGGGTTGGCTTCCCATGAATCTGTATCCAGATCTGTTAATCATAATATTGCAATGGGAGGAGGGATTATTGTTCCTAGTGCCAAATGGAGTCATCAGAAAGAAGCTGTTAATTCGGAGCTTATCAAGGCTGGTTCTAATTCTATATTATTCACTTCACCTGCTTTTGGAGTAAAATATAAAGTAAAAAATTTACGCCTGGTTTTTGAAAAAAATAAAAAATCAAATGATAGACCGATAGTAAGTTCTATGCTTTCGGGTGATCAGTTATATGTGAAAGGAAACACCGGATCTTTATCAGATATAGTGATTAATAATGAAGTGATTGCTGTAAAAAAAGGAGAGTTTGAAAAAGTAATCAGACTTTCAGAGAAAAATAAAGCGGATGGTGCATTTTCCATTACTGCAGGAGGGATTGTTAACACCTATAAAATCCCGGTTTCTACAAAAGCTTTTAAAATCGTTGATAATTACTATGCAAAACCAAAAGGAATTGAAGTTACAAAAGATAAAGAATTTAGTATAAGCTACGAAAATATGAATGTTTCTATTGAGAAAGAAACATCTGAATCAGCTTATATAGAAGTTCTAAAACTAAGAGAGAAAGATCTTCCTGCGGTATCTCAGGGGCTTAAGAATGTGACTCTGAACAATTCTGGTTATAGATTTTCCGTACTGTCGGGAAAGCTGGAGAAAAATGCAAAAATTAGCATTCCTTATGATGTTAAAAGATTGGGAATGTTTTCTCCTAAAGATATTAAGATCTTCCATTTTGATTATATTAAAAAGCAATGGGTAGCAGATCAGTCGGTAGTTGACGAGAAAAATAAAACAGTAACTGTAGAAGGGAAAGGAGATCACGATTATATCAACGGAATTATTTCCGCTCCGGAGTCTCCTCAGACAACAGCTTTTTCACCAACCAGTATCAGCGGATTAAAGGCTGCTGATCCTATGGCTGGAATGCAGCTGATGAACGCCCCTACAGCAAGCCAGAAAGGTGATGCCAATATGAACTATCCCATTAGAGTGCCTGCAGGTTTGGGAGGAGTACAGCCTTCTTTGGCTATTGGATACAATAGTGGCGCCGGAAACGGATGGATGGGTGAAGGATGGGACCTTCAGGGATTGTCAGCCATTACAGTGGACACCAGATGGGGAACTCCTATGTTTGGAAGTGAAGAAACCGAGCTTTATACATTAGATGGAGAAATGCTGGTGTATCCCGGAGGTTATCTTCCACACAGGCATAATAATGTAAGTGAAGCATCTACAGATATCACAACAGCAAGACAACCAAGAAATCCGGCAGGAAAAAAGCAGTTCTATCTTAGAAAGAATCACGATTTTACTCTTATAGAAAGGGAAGGAGACGGTCCTGCTAATTATTCATGGAAGGTGACTTCTACAAACGGTACGAAAAGCTATTATGGTGGAAGTGAGAATTCTGTTATAAAAAATGCAGAAGGCCAGATTGTTCATTGGGGATTGAGGATGGTAGAAGATACCCATGATAATAAAATGATGTTTACCTACCAGAATAATACAAACGTAAACATTGGTACCGGTAATAATGCTAATGGAGGAACTTATTTCCATATTCAAAAGATAACCTATGGAAAAGGTCAGGATTATAGTGTCAGTTTTGTTACTGAAAATACCCTAACCAGAAAGGATATTAATATCAATGCCAAACAGGGAGTCAAAAGGGTAGAACCATATCTTCTAAAAAGTGTTGATGTCAGTTATAAAACTCAAAAAATACGCAGTTACAGAGCAGAGTATGAAGATGGTCAGTTTTCAAAAACCAGATTGAGAAGATTATATATTCAGGGATATAATATTAAAGATCCTCATCCGCTTCCTATTGTGGATGATTATAATTTTGAATATTATAATGAAGTAGAAAATAATCAGATATTTGGAGCTGATACTCAGTTACAGGTAAATTATGAAAATCCATATCCTAGCATCATTGGAGATCTTTTGAAACCATCAAAAATTAATGGAAATATTTCTACAGAAAGCGGTCTGAATTTTAGAGCAGCAGCAGGATTGAATTTTTTCTATTCTTCAAATGATGCCTACGGTCACCTTATGTTTGGTTTCCCTTTCGGATATTCTACGGCTGAGGCCAAAAACGTGCAGCAGCTTATTGATTTTAATGGAGATGGAATACAGGATATGATCTACAGAACATCTTCCGGGCTTACTTATAGTGAAGGAAAATTAGATATATACGGTAGGCTGTCTTTCTTATCTCCTAAACCGATTTTAAATTATAATAGTAATTTTTCTTTTACTGAAACTAAAACCAATAATTCCGGATGGGATATGGGAGCCATTGTATACAGCAAGTCTTCTATTACTTCTACTTCAAAAGGAATTACCTCTACTTATCTTATTGATGCCAATTCTGATGGATTGGTTGATATTGTAAGTGATGGAAAGGTTTGGTTCAATAAATATAATTCATCAGGACAGCCTGAAATGACTCAGCACTCAGAGTATACAGAGAATATGGTAGTTAAGGTAAAGCCGATAGCTCCTCCTCTTATACCTCCTCCGGGACCTAAAGTTCCGCCGATTGTAGAGCCTGATTATCCTGCAACTCCTATTGCAGATGTAGTAAAAGTGTGGATAGCTTCTCAAGACGGTTATATTACTATCAATGATAATGTGAGTATCAGTGGTGTTGATCCTTTAAATCCTGTTAATACACTAAAACCTAACGATAAAGCATACTATTCAGTTGAGATTGCAAATCCCGATTATATACAGGGAAGTAATCAACCTAATAATTTTTATAATGCGAGAGTTTTTCTTACTCAGCTTAATCCTAATAATCTGTCTCAATCTGTAACAATTTCCCGATATAATGATTATTATTCTCAGATTATTAATGTGCCGGCAGGAAATACACTGTATAATATCCATGGTGCAATCAATAATTCGAATAGATTATTTGTGAAAAGTGGAGATAAAGTGTATATAAGGCTTCATAAAAGTGGTGACTCCGACTTAGAAATACGATCTAATCCAACAATTACTTATATTGATCCTGCCACGGGAGCAGAATTAATAGCTATTGATCTTTCACAAGATCAATTTCAATTGAATAATGGCAGATATGGAGATAATCTGTTTATGAATAATCTGATAGCACCAATATATCTGGATGCTACAGGAACTGCAAACATTAATGTCCCTAGTGTTACCTTCTCTTCTTCTTCAGATAGCTTTACTTTTAAAGTAATCAAAGAAAATACAATTACTGGAGCAGCTACAATTCTTTATTCTGAAACTAAACCTCAAAGTGATACTTCTTTTATTACTTCGGAATACGTTGATAGTATCTCTGTAAATGCAAGTGAACCGGTCTATTTGAAATTTGTTGTGGAATCAGATTCTCATACTAACTTTCTTTATGATAACTGGAATAATCGTATTTCTGTAAATTATAGCGCGACAACAAATATAAATACCAATACAAGTACCCCTGTTAATGTTAAATATGATGTTGTAGCTCAATATCCGTCATTTGCTGTTACTAAATTTAAAGAGAGGCTTGATATTAGAAACCCACTGGTTAATTCTAATATTATTAGTGGAACTCATAATTTTGGAGTGCAGATCAATAAAGATATTGCCAATGCTTCAAACTTAGGTACTGGAAGTTTTTATTATGTTATCAAAAAAAGTAATAAAGTTCTTGCAAAGAGAAAAGTAACTGTTACAGTTTCTCAAGGAATTGCTCCTACTATTGTAGAAGAAAATATGCTTACAGGGCAAGTTATTCCGGGAATTGATCATGCGATTGTTTATAAAGGTAGTCTGACACAACCTTCTTTTGATGTAGGATTTAGTATTCAGGTATATTGCCAGACAGGTGCAGAATATGCTTTGTTTGATAAATACTCAGAATATTTCCAGGGAAAGCCGTTTAATATATATTATGATGCTTCCAGCTTTTTAACTAAGGTCTGGGCTACTTCTGTGAATACGGCAATGTATAATACAAAATCTGCAATTTATAATAACTGGGGACAGTTTTTATATAAGCCGAACAATGATGTGGAATATAGCTATGGAACCCCTATTGAAGAGGAAGCATTTACAGGAAATGTTGCTCTTCAGAATACATATTCAGCTTGCCAGGGGTTAACAGGGCAGGCACTTACTGACTGTGTGGCATCCAATGGTAATACAAGTTGCCAGGGACTAAGTGGACAGGCATTGACAGATTGTGTAGCACAGAATGGTAATCCAAATACAGGGAATAATACGGTGTCACAATATGTTACTCCTATGAAACCTTTCTCTGAGTGGGTTATCAGGCCTCGTCCTTGGCCTACGACAAGAGTTAGTAAATGGATAGGAACAGGTGGTCAGCAACAATTTTCAGGGGCAATTTCTTTTAGAGATTTAGAGGGAATAAATTATTTTTCAAACCCTGTTCCAAATCCTCCTGCAATTTCACCTACCTCTCTTGTGAACGGAGTGCTGTCATTAGATACAACGATGAAAGCAATCAGTAAGAAACAAAGCAGCAGGTCGAAGAATACAACCAATGGACTAAGTGTGGGAACTGTAAGTGCAGGAAATTCTGAAACTCTACCCCTTAAAGATGGTAGTATTGAAACCCAGACATTTTCTGATATGAATGGAGACGGATATCCTGATATGGTATATCCTGAATCTATACAATATACAAATTCTGTAGGAAGTTTGGACGATATAAAACTCGTTGCTACTGGTGATTTTCCAACAAATACATACAGTTATTTAAAAGTAAATTCTTTAGGTTTTTCTTTTAATGTCTTTTCAGCCAGTGGAAGAGATAAAGCAAATGGACCCACCGGTACATCTTCAAAAAGTAATAATTCAATGCCTTGGTCTGTAGGGGTAACTGCGGGGGTTGGGGCCAATGATTATTTTAACTCATATGATTCCGGAAGAGCATTTTGGACAGATGTTAACGGTGATGGATTACCAGATAGAATTATCGATTATAATACGATAATGTTTAATCTTGGGAAAAGTTTATCAGAACCCACGTCTTATCAGAATATGATTTCTTATCGTTCTCATCCAATAGGAGGCCTTAATTTTTCTATAGGAGGGGGCCTTGGATCTTTTGCTAATCTGAGTGCTTTGAGTAATTTTGGTTTTGGAATAAGTGCAAGTGCAGGGGGATCTGGTTCTAAAGGAACAGCAGAAGTCGTATATGAAGATATTAATGGAGATGGACTTATTGATATTGTGGAGGTAGATAACAATAATAAATCAGCAAAAGTTCGTTATAACCTGGGGAATAAATTTGATACAGCAGTTCCATTACTTAAAGCAGCTGGAAAGGTCGACTTTACAGAAGAAACGGGATCTTACAACGGATATGTGTCTTTTGGTGGAAATATGATGCTGAATTTTGGGCCTATTCCAATTATTCCACCTGCAATTCTGGTTATTTTCATAAAAGCAGGGGCAGGAGCTACTGCAAATTTAGGGATCAATGTTTCCGAAACTAAAAAAGCTTTCAGAGATATGAACGGGGATGGATTCCCTGATCTGGTAGTAGATACTAATGATGGTTTCATTGTTAACTATTCTTTAATCGGACAAACGAACAAACTTAAAACAGTTACCCATGCTATTACAAAGGGGCAGTATACTGTGAATTATAAGTTTACACAGCCTAATTATAAGGACCCTCATGCTAAACTGGTGGTAGATGAAGTGAGAATACTGAATCCTGATGTATTCAGTACCAACTATACTCAGTCGGATGCAACGAAAGATATGGTAACGAAATATACATTTGAAAAATCTAAATATGACAGAAGAGAAAGAGACAACTTTGGATTTGAAAAAGTAACCAGCGAGCAATTAAGTGCTGCCGGAAGTACATACCGTAAAACAGTAGATACATATTATAATACAAGCTATTTCTTAAACGGATTAATTAAAGAAAGTAAAATCCTTTCAGGAAATGATGAGTTAATTTCTAAAGTTAACTATAACTATCATGTGTATAGATTTAAAGATAATGTAACTAAAATTGATGCAAATTATTTACCGGAAGGTTTTGATACGGGAGGAACAGAAGGTAGGAAAATGGCAGTTGTCCTATTGGATAAAAAAGTCAATACGAGATATGAAAATGGCGGAGAGGTTGAAACCACAGAAAAAATGGAGTATGATTATAATACCGGATTGGTTTCAAATTATACCTATACCAGCCCTACCAATTCGTATAAATCAGCCATACAGTACTGGGGACAGTTAAATAATAATATTATAGGGGTACCAAAGCAAATTAATGTATATGACGGAACAGGTTCTACACTTTTAAGACAGAGAAGTACACAAAACGTTAATGCAAATACCGGGGATATAGGAAAATATATTGTATTTGACGGTTCTCAAAATATTGAAACAGATTATACTTATGAAACATCAGGAAATGTGAAAACAGTAACTTATCCTCCTGATGAAACGTCAAACAGATACTCAATATCTTATGAGTATGATGGTGAGACAGGTAAATATGTAGCGAGAGCGACCGATGCTTTTGGGTATATTTCTTTTGGGGAGTATAACCCGTATTTCGATGTTTTGACAAAGAGTACAGATATCACAGGTAATGTAATTTACTATGCATATGATGATTTTGGAAGAATGGTTGCCGTAAATGATCCTTATAGCCTTGCCGGAAACTCTACTTTAACACATTCTTATTATTTTGATCACTACGGTATTCCAAATTCCAACCAGACTATTAAAATATTCCGTGCCACAACCTCACATTATGATGCTGATCATCCTACTAATCTGATCAATACAGACTCCTATTCAGATTTTATGGGAAGGGTGATACAGGTGAAGAAAGATGTTGATATTAACGGAACCGAACGTAGATCCATTTCAGGAAGGCCGGTATTTGACGTATTGGGAAGACAGGTTTATCAGTACCAACCTCAGGAAGGTGCTCTTCAGGATAATAATCTGGATCTGAATCTCAGCCAATATATGCTGGCAAATACTTATGATGTTTCAGATAGAATTACCAATGTAAAATACGAAGATGGGGTTGAAAAATCAATTCGCTACGAAATAGAAGGTAATCTTTTTAAAACCACAGAAGAACTTGATGTTACAAAAACAGAAACCTTTACCAATGCAGAAGGGCAAGTTGTTGAGAAAGTAAATTATTTGGATAGCGATCCACTATCTACAAAGTTTGAATATAATACAGTAGGTGAGCTCTTAAAAGTGATTGATCCGCAGGGGATTAAAACTACCTATCAATATAACCTTGCAGGAAGAAGGACAGAAATGATGCATCCTGATAAAGGACTCACTACTTATGTATATGATTCTGCAGGTCATTTAATTAAGTTTGGGACGGCAAACCTTGCGAATGATCCTACTATACAGACGCATCAGATTCATTATAGATATGATAAAAACAGGCTTACTGATATTGAACTTCCTAATCTTCCAACCGGTACAGTAAATCCTAATAACGTTCATTATGATTATATGCCTGCCAATTCAGGAAATAACTCAGGAAGGATCATTACAAAAACAGATGGTACAGGATATACTACCTATAATTATGGAAAACTAGGTGAAGTAATATCGGAAACACGTAGAATATTCGGATATAATATTCCAACGATGGAATTCAAAACAGATTATGTGTATGACAGCTGGAACCGTCTTAAAAAACTGACGTATCCTGATGGAGAACAACTTTCCTATAGCTATGATCTTGGAGGGAATTTAAAGACTGTAACCAATGGTAGTTACAATTATATTCAGAACATCAGGTATGATCATTATGAGCAGAGAACAGGTACAGATTATGGAAACGGAACCAAAACCACTTATTCATATTTAGATACCAACAGAAGGTTAAGCTATTTTGGTCTTTGGAGTACGACAAATCAATTCTTATCCAACAGATATGATTATGATAAGAGAGGAAATATTGTCCGTCTTGGTAATGATGTAGGGGTAACTCAAAATCAGATGGGAGGTACCTATGCTTTCAAATATGGATATGATACCTTAAACAGATTGATTGGTACAGAAAGTGATATGGGACTTAATGATAAAGGAGGAACTCCTACAACGCCGAATAATTCTCCTTATTCACAAAGTAACTCGCATTTCGATCTGAAGAGAATAAGATATAACGAAAGTGGGGGAATGGTGCTGAAAGAGCAGGTTCATCAAATTAATCAGCAGCCGGAGCCATTAAATACGTATTCTAACAATTATAAGTATATACCGGATACCCATAAGGTAGAGGCGATCATTGATGGTAATATCAGTGGAGCGCAACAGTTTTTCAGTTATGATGATAATGGTAATACGATCAAGCATGCCGATGAATTTGGTGCGAAGCAGATGTTCTGGGATGAACAGGATCGTATGAAGGCTTTTTACAGTGATGACTCTGGTGTATATCAGTATTATGCGTATGATGATAAAGGAGAAAGAACGATTAAGTATAACCTTCATGGAAGTTCTCAGCTATATCAGAACGGAGAATTGGTAGATCCGGGTAGCTTAAGTTTAACAGATTATACATTGTATCCTAATTCATATGTAACCGTATCTTTAAACGGACAGTATACCAAACATTATTTTGAAGGATCAACCCGCTTTGCAAGCAGGGTGATGGATGGAAGCAATATTTTTATTCCATTAAATCTTAGAGTGTCTGATCAGGGAACAGCATTGAAAGAGCCTGATACAGAAGTGGATTTTAAAACATATCTTGAGAAAGCAGGTGTAGAAGATATTTCCGTTTCGGAGTTAAATACTTTAAATGCGCCAACAATGCAGCAAGGTTTATATTATTTGCATACTGACCATTTAGGAACGGCAACATTTGTAACTAATTCCAGTGCGCAGACTACGCAGTTTTTCTTAAATTTACCATTCGGGGAAACGATGCTTGAGCAGCGGACAGGAGTATATAATAATCCATATAAGTTCAATGCCAAAGAACTGGATAAAGAAACTGGATTGTATTATTACGGAGCAAGATATTATAACCCAAGAGCGAGTATCTGGTATGGGGTGGATCCACTAGCAGTCTACAATCCTGTAATGGAAAGTGAATTTTATGGAGACGGACAACACAACGGAGGGGTCTACAACTCTGGGAATCTTAATCCTTATATTTACTGTTATCAGAATCCAATTGTTTATGTTGACCCGAATGGGAAGCAAAACTATTCTTCAATAATAAGTGTGAAATTCTCTGCTTTAGGTAGAGCTATTGATGATGGATCAAAAGAAGTAGCTTCTCAAGTTACAACAAGAGGATTTGGAGCTGTACAAATGGTAGGAGGAGCAGTTGAAACAGTTGTAGGAGGTATTGGTGGGGTTCTTACTTCGGAAACAGGAGTTGGGGCAGCTCTAGGCTATATCACAGCGGCAAATGGTATAGACAATACCATTACTGGGGCAAAGCAGCTATGGACAGGAGAAAGTCAAGATACTTATTTGCACAAAGGTGTAGTAGCGGGTTCTAAAGCGGCAGGTGCAAGTGATGATACAGCTGAGAAAATTGCTACCGGTGCTGATATTGCAACTATGGGCTTAGGAGGAGGAAAAACGGTCAAAAGTTCTAAGAATTTAGAACCAATGGTTGATTTTAAAAATGTTAACAAAAGCGGAAAATGGCAACTTGGTACTAGGGCTACGAATACAAACAAGCATTTACGATTAGAGCGCCATAAAATTGATGGCAAAATGAACACGCATATAAACCACGGTACTCAAGGTAAAAAGCATTGGCCACCACTTAAGAAATAATAGTATGAATTTCATTGAATTCTTAGATAAATTAGAAGTTAGTATTCCTATTTATAAAGATGAATTTTATCAACAGATATTAATTTTTTTGTTAAAAAAATACAAAAAATTAAAGAAATCGGTTTGTATTTTAGATTGTGAAATTTCAAAAAATGGTCATTTTGTTGAATTAAAAAAAAATGATTCTTTTTTCTTTGAATTGAATTTTAATCAAAAAGATATTCATTTGATAATTAATCATTTTGAAGAAATGTTCTTTTTTGATGATACTAATTTTAGATTAAATTATCAGAATATTTTTAATAAGATTTTTGACGGTAATTATAAAATTATAGAGTCTTCTTCTTATTTTTCAACTTATACGAGATTATATTTTAATGATGAAATAGAAAAAATGAATAGTGATATTTTAACTATAAAAAATAAGTCATATAATGTTATTCAAGGAGAATCTTTAATTGATACTTAAAAACCTCATTACGAAAAGTTTATAAAACAGAATCCCTCGCTTTGCGAGGGATTCTGTTTTATAAAGCTGCTACATTTTTATTAAAAAATTCCAGTGCGCAGACTACGCAGTTTTTCTTAAATTTACCATTCGGGGAAACGATGCTTGAGCAGCGGACAGGAGTATATAATAATCCATATAAGTTCAATGCAAAAGAGCTGGATAAGGAAACCGGATTGTATTATTACGGAGCAAGATATTATAATCCGAGAGCGAGTATCTGGTATGGGGTAGATCCGCTGGCAGTTTACAACCCTGCAATGGAGACTCAGTTTTATGGAGATGGACAACATAATGGAGGAGTATACTTCTGGGGGAATCTTAACCCTTATATTTATACCTATCAGAATCCAATTAATTTAATTGATCCTAATGGTAAACAGGCAGCTTCTAAAGCTCATCGGGGAGGAGGTTATAGAGGTATTGGAATTCCAATACCTATGTACGAACATCAGGGTGTTTATCTTCCTTTTCCTGTTCATACCCAAGAAGAATATAGGGAAGGTTTTAATAAATTGGGAAATGACCTTAAGGCAGTAACAGTAATTGGATTTACTGCAGTTGCTGTTTCTACATCTGATGTATGGATACCTTTAATTGATAAATATAAGCAAGCTGTTAATTGGTCGAATAGGGTTTTGAATTCTAATAAAGATTCTGGATTTGCTTCAACTGGTAATACGGAGATAAATAAAGAAATAATAGAAGTGGCAGCAGGAAGAGGGACAACAAGAAAGGAAGATGATGGAAGTGATAAAATATTTAGAGGAGATCAGTATTTACAAGGAAAAGAAGGGTATGGTTCTCAGAAGAATTGGATTGGTGCTGTTGAATATGAAGTTCGTGGAGCATTTCTACAACATAATAGGATATTGAAAAAAACGAATAGTGACGGTAGCATTAAATACGGATATAGCACGAGTAAGGATTATAAGAAAATTCACGAAATAAAGAAAAAATAAATGACAATAGAATTAAATAATAAATATTTGGGAATAAATTATTTTCATTTAAAGAGAAATGAAAATATAATTAGAGATAAATTACTTTTAAAGATTGATAAAAATTATAGACAAGATATTTTAGAACAAATAGAAGATGGTGGAAAATTAAGTATTTATATTGAAACTAGAGATAAAACAACTTTTTGTTTGTATGAAACAACATTTATTACAGATTATGTCTATCTACTTGAAGAGCGTAATAATATTGAAGAAATAGTATTGGACGTTATTATGTCAAATAATAATAGTGCGTTAGGTGAGAATTATAATCAATATATTGTTGATATTTTCTATAACTGGAACAAGGGTATTGAAATTGATTGGCTTAAGATCAAAAATGTGGATATGAAAGAAGCATATCTTACCGCTTGTTATGTTTGGAATTATAATTTATTTGAAATTAAAAATATCAATGAAGTACATATTGATGGTAAATTAATTGAATGTGATGAAGATTTGTATCATTATTTGGGAGAACAATTAATGGGTGAGAGAGGTTATTTTGGAAGTGGATTAGATTCGTTAGGTGATTTTTTAATTGATATTGCAAAAAACAACAATATAAGTACAACCGTAGTATTTACTAATGTAGATATTTTAGTTCAAAATACAAATAGATATTTTTTTGAAACACTTAACTATTTATTAGAAAAAGCTAAATTCAAAATTGAAATAATATCATCTGAGTAAGACCTTGCTCCAAAAAGTCTCAGATGGTCTTATAGAAGTTATGGCTCATGAATTTGGAAAACATGCAACAATGCATGCGAGATACTTAAAACTTTTAAATTCGGGTAATATTGAACAACTGGAACAAGAACAAAATATAAATTTTGAAGGGGATCACATGAAATCTACAAACCCAAGAGGAGCAAAAGTTTATGATGGGATAATGAATGATTTAGGATTAAAACCACAATGGCCAAACGAACTTAAAGCGAAGTAATCATGAAATTAATTTATTATATTTTTTTATTTCTTTTCTTCTCTTGTTCAGATAAGGATTATAGTTCTGTTTTAAAAAGTTCAAAAGATTTAGATAATTCTTATAATGTAACAATGACAAATAATGGAACCCAATTATCTATTGTGAGTCTTTATAAAGATGGAAGCAGTGATACGGAATTTTATTTTTTGAAAAAAGATAAAGAGTTTTATAGTTGTGATAAATCGTTCTCAAGCGATAGCATTGGTAAGCAAGTTTTGTTATCTTCAATAAAAAATTATGAAAGTTACAAAGGAAATAAATATAAAGGAGATAGCTTAATTATAAAAAAAAATAAAAATGGAGATTATATGACTTTATATAAATCAATTAGTTACAAAAGAATTCTGAAAATGGAATATCACTATGATAAAGATTATAAAATAAATAAAATTATTTTTAATAATACGGTTTATGTTAGGTAGATTAATTAAAACAAAATCCCCACATTTCAACAAAATTTTTATAACGACAACAATAAATTATTAACCAAAAACTCTACTTTTGAGTGTGCCAAAGGTGGGAAGTGTTCAAAAACAGGGAAGTCTTCAGACAAATTGGAATTGTTAATTATCAAGGTGAAAATTTTAAACATAGTATATTTCATGAAATAGGTCATATGTTAGGACTAAGACTACGCAGTTTTTCTTAAATTTACCATTCGGGGAAACGATGCTGGAGCAAAGAACGGGAGTATATAATAATCCGTATAAGTTCAATGCCAAAGAGCTTGACAGAGAAACAGGGCTGTATTATTATGGAGCAAGATATTATAACCCAAGAGCGAGTATTTGGTATGGTGTTGACCCGCTAGCAGAAAAAATGCCGAGTTGGAGTCCATATGTATATACTTTTGATAATCCTGTCAAGTTTATAGACCCAACAGGAATGGAGCCCACTGGAGATATTTACTCAAAATCTGGCAAGTATTTGGGATGGGATGGTAAGAACGATCAGAAAGTTTATGTAATAGATGATAATAAATATCGGACAGATTCAAAAGGAGTAAATCATTTTGCAAAAAAAGATTTGAGAGAATTAAAAGGTATTACAGGTGAAGTGTTTTTAGGGTTTGCCTCTGCAATACATAGAGAATCTGATGGGGATAGAATGGAGTCATTAGCTATAGGCAATGTTACAATGAATTATTTAGGAGGTGGCGGATCTAGAGATTTACAAACCCTTGAAGATATTGTTATGTATGATAATAGTTTTGCTCAAGGAGCTACTCAAAAAGATTTCTCTAATTTTTTAAATTTAAGTTTTGGTGACAGGAATTCAAAGTTCGCTATCGAATCAGCAATTAATGCCTACGGATATTCTCAGGGAATGAGTGGTTTTCAAGATTACAGTAATGGAGCTAATGCTTGGGATGGAACAGATTTAATTTTTTCGACTTGGCCAAATTCTCACAGAAATTATACTTGGAGTAATTCTTCTCAAGGATTGTTGACTAAATTTAAAAATGATAATGGTGGCGCTGTAGATGTTTCGAAGTTTAAATATAGTCCTACTAATTATGATATCTCTGCAACAAAAATTTTGGGAGGTACTTTATATGAAAATATAACAGGTGGTAGAGGAGAAAGAATACAAAATAGAACAAGGTTTAATTATCGAACTAAATAATATGAAATTACATAATATACTGTTTCTTTTTACATCTATTATTTTTTTCACAAGTTGTAAGAGTGATCATCCGCATTCTATTAAAGAGAATTTTTCTGATAAGACTTATAGGAAATGGTTAATAGATACTTTATCTGTGCTAAAGCAAAAAGATAATGTTAAAAATATTCGAACATATTCTATTAATCAAGATTCGTCATCTTTAACGATTAAGACTAAAATAGATACTTTTATAGATAATAAAGGTGATGTTGACAATTCTAAGGAGTTAAAATATGCTATTTCTTTACTCCAAAGAAATCACATTATGCCTAAAAAAAGGTTTAGACTAATTTTTGTAACTCAATGTTATTATGATTTGCCATACAAGGATACTGGACTTTTATATGATTTTCAGATAGATGTAAACGAATTTTACGTGATAACAGATGAGTCTAAAAAGGAGTATAAGTTTATGAAAGGTAATCTAACAGATAGTATTTCTATTTCTTCACTTCCCGATATTCAAAGTTTATGATAAGTACTATATCCCTCGCAAAAGCGAGGGTTTTTATTTTATAGTGCCGCCACATTTTTATTAAAGAAATCTTTAAATTTTTTGGTGGTCAGCATTTTTTCCACGAGTCGGAAAATGGTTTGCTTGTCCCCGCTACCCCGATGTTATTACAATAGATTCTGGCGTAGTAAATACGGTTTCAAAAAATAAAGGAAATAAAAAGTATATTGATAATTTAGCAGAAATTATAATTCATGAAGGTGGTCATTGGGCAGACTATAAAATGGACGGTAAATCCCAGGAAAAAGACGGAATTTTTAAGATGAGTCTTCAATCAAAAAGTGGTAGGGCAGATGCAGGAGATAATTGGGAAGCTGTTTATTTTGGAACAGATACTAAATTTTCTAATTCTGATCGTGATATAATTAGTGAAAAGTTTGATGGAATTAGGAGGAATAATGCTGCAAAAGATTTTAGGCAACAACGTGAAATCAGGGACTTGAAATCACAAAAAAAGCCATCTATTTTAGATATTTATAAAAAACCAAAAGATAATTTGCGAACAAAAGGATGTTATTAACCCAAAATCCCTAAATAATATGAATTTTAAAACTATAATAGTTATAATTTTATTATCCTCTTTATTACTTACGAATTGTAAGGAGGAAATGAAAAAATGTGTAAGTCAATCAACCGATACTAATGTAAAACTATATAATGATTTAACAGATCAGTTGATACCTTATTTTTTTAGAGAAGATTATTTAGGTGAAAAAAGATATTTTGATAGTTTAAGAGTTCATGATGATGATTTATATATCGAAGAGAAGACAAAAGCGCACAACGAAATTTTTAATCATCCTGAAAAATTTTGCAATTTGTATATATATTCTACTAAAAATAAAAATACATATTTCTGGACAGATAATACTGAAGTTTATTTAAGACGCATAAAAAGAACGAAGGATTCTTTTAAAGACTTTTCTAATAGTCCAGATATTAAAAAATTAAGCATACGAAGTTCTTTAAAAGCAAATCAATTTAATTTGTGTACCGCAAAAGTACTAGATCTGGCAGAGTATGATAAACATACAAATGAATGTGAGATAGGAGTAGTATATTTTTCAGAGATTGTATTTAATCCTTCTAAAAGAAGAGCATTAGTTTTTGTTGACCATCGTATAAAAAATTATTTCCATAGAAATGCTGTATTTGAACTAAGATTGCATGATAATTATTGGGAAATAGAAGATTTTATGTTAGTGTCAACATCCTAATTTCCGGCTTTGTTACCAATTCCAGCGGTCAGAGTACACAATTTTTCTTAAATTTACCATTCGGGGAAACGATGCTGGAGCAAAGAACGGGAGTATATAATAATCCATATAAGTTCAATACCAAAGAACTGGATGAAAAAACCGGATTGTATTATTATGGAGCAAGATATTATAACCCAAGAGCGAGTATCTGGTATGGTGTTGACCCGGTGGCAGTGTATAATCCTTCAATGGAGACTCAGTTTTATGGAAATGGGCAGCATAATGGAGGAGTATATTTCTGGGGAAATCTTAATCCATATATATATACCTATCAGAATCCAATAAAGTATATTGATCCTGATGGTAAACAGGTTGTTACTCCTTTTATAGTCCCACCCCCTCCATTGGTTCCAGGTGCAATACCTTCTAATAAAAAAGAGAGCGGAGTTTATTATAGACCAGGAATACCTTTTCCTATTTTTGATACTGGTTCTTTATTAGAGGGTGTTAATAAACAGCTGGATAAAAGTAACGTTGTAATGTTAGGATTCACACTCGTAGCTGTAGAGGGTTTTAAGGAGGTGTATAATAGAACAAAAAGCAGTTTATCAGTATTGTTTTCAGATAATCTTCGACCTGAAAAAGGCTGTGAGGGTACTGGAAAACATGGCTTAAAATGGAAAGAAGGAGGAGCAGAAGCTAAAAAAACACTTATTCCGCAAGGACAATGGGGAAGCAAAGAAGATTTGGATTATGCAGGGCAAAAGGCTTCTGAGCTAAAACCAAGAGAAGGTGCTGAATTTGAACTACCAATAGATACAAAGAGTGTAGTTCATATGCCTGACGGGAGTACTAAGAAAGCCACCCATATGTGGCTTAGAAATAATGGAAATGGAAAAACATTTCATGGTTATCCAAAAGTTAAATAATATTTATGTTTAAAATAATTTTAAATCCTCCACATATTGTGGAGGAACAATCATTGAAGGAATATGAATCAATAGGAGAATTAATTGAAGGTATTTTTCCTTTAAGTACAGATTTTTTTTATATCAGTTGGAATAATATTGATGTTTCTCTTTCTTATAAATATGACTTATCTATAATATTTGAAGATTTTGTATATATAATCAAATTTTTAGAATCAAAAGACAGAATACTTAAATTGGCTTTTCCATCAAATACCTTTAACGTTGTTTGGAATATAAGAAAAGAGGGTAATAATATTAGTATATTATCACAATGGAATACTGTATTGAGTCATAATGAAAAAACATTAAATGACAATTCATTTTTAAACATTGATTCTAATTTATTTAAAAACGAACTGTCAAAAATATTGAAATTTATTTATGAAATTATTATTAATAAGAAAGAAAGCATTAATGGACAATTATTAAATGATATATTCTATAATAAACCTAATATTTAATTTATACTCCAGTCCCCGCTCC
>NZ_JBYOKO010000029.1:0-20402 GCF_057799275.1 Chryseobacterium sp. 14P4.3.2 | reverse complement strand
TGTTTAATTCTCTTTCAAGAATAACTATTTCCTCTTCTTTAACCTTTGGATAAATTATATTCAGCCAAGCTTCTGGTCCTTTAAATGGTGCTTTACCAATCATTATGGCTCCATCACTTGAACTATCTAATCCTAAGTTTGAAAACTTATAAATAAATTCATTAATTTCTTTATTATACATGATTACTATATTTTAGGATCCTTTACTTCACCCATAGTATTTAAGGCTAATCAACTATAAAACAACTACTATAAAATAGCCTCCAAAGCACTTCTACTTTGGAAGCTATCTAAATTATTTTCAAACCTGTTTATATCTGTCAGAACCTAATAGCTCTTTAAGCTTATAAAATTCAACCTTGTAATTTTCTTCTGCATCTTCTAATTCTCTTTCATATATTTTTATAAGTTCATCATAATAAAGATTAGTATTGAGTTTTGCAGCAATTATGGCAATATTTGCTCTTAAAGGATACATATCATTATGTACACACATCTTTTCAGGGTATTCATTAAGTAATTCATCAACACGGATTACACTAGAATTATTATCAAAATATGGTAAAATGTCTTCTTCAAGATATTCTGGTATGATTTTAATTAAATGTTTTACATCTTCATCATTTTCTATTAACCATTCCTTTGCTGGTTTGCTTTTATAATTGGCGGCATCTCCATCATAATCTCTGATTGTCAAAAAATGATTCCCTAAAGTCAAGTAAGGCCTGGATTTTATTTGAGCAATTGACTTATAAATGGATTCTATTTCTTTTACATGTATTTTAATTTCAGGATCAATAGTTATATTATCTTCTTTTTTGTAAAAAAATAATTTAAAGATTTGTTCTACATTATCTTTTTTTCGTACAAACTCTTTTTGTGCTTTTCGATATTGAAAACCACTTTTCTGAAAACTTTCTAAAACACCATCACTAATTTGCTGTGCTATTTCATTTACTTTCATCCTGTTATTAAAAGAATACTGATTTACTATTTACCCTTATTATTTTTCCACTCTTGATAGCGCATTTCAATGACTGGTTTTATTCTATCGTAATTTTTCCATGAGTTTTCTACTTTATATACATTGTCATATTCACTAAATACTCTTGAATAATCACCAAAATAATTTTCGTCCCCATCATCTTCGTAATAATATTTTACAAATTTATTTCCTTCATCATTTAGGACTTCATTATAGAATTTACTATCACATTCCTCAATTAAAAAGTCTCTACCTGTCATTTCTTGTCTCTTAACCTCATTTATTAATTCTCGAGATATTTCTATATAAAGTTTTCCAATTAAATCATTTTGGATAATCCAAGTTAAAAACATACCTATATGCGTTCCCCCATCTTCAGGTTTAGCTTCTTTAGGAAAGTTTTCTCCTTCTGAGTGCCATTCTATTTTATCGTATGACATAATATTTTATTTTTTTTAAATTAATATTAAACTTCCTCTGTATTTTTATATATGAAAATCTTTTTTTGAAGTTTTCTAAAATTCCTTTGCTAATTTACAGTACTATATCATTTACTTTTATCGCCTTGTTACTCTATCTGGTGTCTCATTTACATCTATTTTTTTATCTTTTGCATTTTTTGCATTGTCACCTTTAAGTTCTACCGTTTCTCCATTACGATACCTAGCTTGTGGTTTGGTCAGTTTAGCATTTCCTGTTTTTGTTTCATTAGTTCCTGTAACTTTACCAGTTTTCTTGTTAACCATAACATTATCGAACACGGTTGTTTTTCCATCTTTAAATTTGCCCGTTACCTGTGTTAAAACCTCGTCATCCGGAAATTCATCTTCAAGTTCTTTTGTGACCTCACCTTCTGCTTTTTTACCTTTCGATTTATTATTTTCTAATGTCGTTTTCTTCTTTTCCGCGGATGAGTCACTATCTCCATTTTTTCCTTTATCTGCCCCTTCACTGTGCAAGACACGATTAGCAACTGTTATCCCAATCGTAGAAATTGCCTTTAGAACAATAATCGTATTGTTTATATTGCTATTAACAATCTTGGATATACCATTATAATTATTAATGGCATTGGTTTTCGCTTCTTCAGCAACACCTGCACCATATGTAGTTGATCCAGAAGCAGTAGCAGGAGGCGGAGCAACACGAAATATTTTCGTTGACACCCATTCCAACCCTTCCAGCTTTCTACCATCAACAACCCTATTTTCTGAGAAATTGTAATGTGACTGATAAGCATATTTTTCACTAAGCGGATCTATATTAAAGAACCGACCTATTGTTGGGTCATAATTTCGCCATTTAAAAGAGCTCCACTTGGTATCCTCCTGTTTTTCCTGTCCCTGGGTAGAATACCTGTAGTTTTGGGAGATTGAGTTGGCAAGTACAATACAACATTTAACAAAAAGCCAAGTGAACTATAAGCCTCACTTGGCAATTTTATATTCAAATAAACATTCTATAACATCACTTAAATATTAAAAATTAATACTGATTTTATAATCAAAACCCGCTACCATCATAAGACAGTATTTCGATGACTCTATTGTGAGTTTTTTCATATTCTTCGTTTTCTTCTTTGGTATAATCATCACTATAAATATAGGGAGCAAATGTTTTCTCAAACTTGCCTTTCTTAGCGTCTTTAATATTAATTAAAGCCATTGCACCATCAGCATTATCTGTAATAACAATAAAGTTTTTATAGATTAAAATATCATTAAACATTTTGTCAAAATGAATTTCGTCAGGTATGGTTTTTATCACTATTCCTCTCGTTAATTCTTTCTTAGTGGAAATTTGATTGATAGTTGCTATTAGCTGGAAATAATTTGTGGTAAATTCACAAGTTAAAATAACTTCTATATCAATTTCTTTAAAGCGTTTCTTTTTATGTATCCATTCATTTTTACAGCCTCCTTTTTTAAATTCGTCAATTAAATTTAATAGCTCATCCAGGGGTATTGGTTTAAATTCGGAAGCTTTTTTAACCCCTTTTTCTAATATTTCCAAATAGTATCCACAATCTTCTGTCCCCTTGATTTTCTCATAACGTTTCTGGTCAAAAGGTAGATATGCTTTCAAAACATCGTTTGATTTAATATCAGTCTGTTTTAAGATAGTTTCAGGTAATAATGAAATAGAAATCATATTAAATTCATTGCCTGTATCAAATTTCACTTTCCTGATTGCTCTTGAAAAATAATTACTTATAAAACGGGTATGAGTTTGAAACTCATATCGAAGCTTGTTATTTTCCTGTTTGTAATAATCATAATCTAATCCTATTGCGATATATCTTAATGTCATAGTCTAATTTTTTATTAGATTATCTAAAGAAATTTCGTACAAAATAGAGGGTTCAAAAGTATCTTTCATGACTTTTATTTTCCCAGATTCAATTATAATATCTTTAAATTCGTCCTTATACATAATTGTATTTGGTAATGTGCGAAGAATTTCCTTTTTTAAAGCCATTATTTTATCTTTTTCAATGACTATTTCTAAAGCAAAATAATTAATAGTTAGTTGACAGTAAAGAGAAACTTCAATATTAAGGTCTCGAAAAATTTTAGATTTAAACTTCCATTTATTTTCAAAATTTTTGTTTTTAAAATCCAGGACTATATCTTTTAATTGTTGGTATGGAATTAATGCATTTAACTCTTTTGCCTTGTCCAGTCCATTATTTATCATGTTAAATAGAAATAAATGAAACAAATTTTCTTCTTCTACAGGTTTTATCAGTTTGCTATTTAGAGGATATTCGTTTGTGAAAGGATATATTTTTTTATAATAATTTTCATCAAAAAAAATCTCAACTGTTAAAGATTTAAACCCTGGCTGGATTATTAATTTATTGCTTGGTTTTTTTTTTGCCCTTATTAAAAACATATTATAATTTTCGGTCTCATATTTAAGTTTACGTAAATTCATTTCAACGAAATGAGTAAAATAGTAGGTCTGAAAATTAAAGTCTGATACTATTTTAGCAAGATCATATTTTTCGCTTTGTTTACTATAATCTTCTTTGTCTAGGGCTAAATAGAAATATTTTAGTTGCATAATTATCTTGGTCTTATATGTTTTTGTGGATCATTTAATTGTCCTTCTTCTAGTAAATCTTTTGCTCGTTTTCTTTCAGAATCAAGTGCTTTCCCCCTAGCTTCACTACCTCCTGCTATTGCACTTCTTACAACCGCTTTATACCTACCTGGAGAATTTTCATCTCTATTCCATTTGTTAGCCTGTACATTCCCTCTTCGAGAAGTTCCATTTTGGTTAAGTTTACTTCCACTGATACCTGTTTTTACGACATCATTATTTGCTTTCGTATCCACAACATCATAGTTATGCTGAGGCTTCGTACTAAGCTTTGAATTTCCGTGAACTGCTTTGGCAGCATCCTTAATCTCTTCAACAGCTTTTATCGCAGGAGCCCATCAGGGCACCTTTAGGTCCCCCGGCTGCAGCCATTGCTATAGTTGCCAGATCATAAGATCCATTGACTACTTTCTCACCAAAGGATTCTTTCGGAACGCCCGTTTCCAGAGTAAGAGTTCCGCCCTCAACTTTATATTGATTCCTTATTGCATCATTGGTAAAAACGTTAACCGTTCTCGCCACACTATTGGCAACAGCAGCCCTTAAACTGTTAACTCCCCCGTAAATAAGCTCCCCAAATTCTATAGGATCGGATGGAAGGCTGACTTCATTCACTTTTTTAGGCTCTAATCCTTCCAGTTCTCTGGAGTCAACAACCCTGTTTCCGCTAAAGGCATAGGTTGACCATGTATGATACTGCTCTGCAAGAGGATCTACACTAAAGAATCTTCCAAAAGTAGGATCATAATTTCGCCATTTAAAAGAACTCCACTTGGTATCTTCCTGTTTTTCCTGTCCCTGAGCAGAATACCTGTAGTTTTGAGAGATTGAACCCGCAGGAACAATGTTCTCATTAAACTCCAATCCAAAAGGATAATAATTCGTTACCCTGTCTATTACAGCATTACCGCCCGCTCCTTTATAAAAAGACAGCCTTATGTTTCCTAACTGGTCGGTATAATGGTAAATATACTTGTTTTGTATGAAATCATATTAACCTTCTATTTTATTGCTGATAAATTCAAGATAGTTACTAACTATATTGTAGATTAATCAAAATATATTATATTTAATAAAATTAAATATATGTCTGAGCAAGCTTCTACAGAAAACAAAGAACTGGTAAACTATATAACAAGTATTGTTGGTATTAATAAAATTGTTGATCGCCATTGGGACAAAGGCAAAAAAAATTTTATAGATATCTTCTCATGTGATGACCCAATATATACAAGAATAAAATTTTGTGGTACAATAGGTATTTCAGATTATCCAAATAAAATAGAAATGGAAGATGGTAGCTTTAAGAATATACCAATTGAACTGCTTATTAGTGGATATAAAGAATTTGATATGTTATCTAATATTCTTTCCACAGCAGGATTTTATATTACCAAAAATGGTTGGGAATGTCAGCCCGGCTCTGTATTTATGCGAATCGTGGAAATGTATTATGAAACTTCAGAAATGAAACATATCTTGTTTACAACTCCCTTTCTATGGGCAGATAAATTGGAGCCGTTGAACCTTGAAACAAAGACTGTGAATTGGCTTCTATGTATTCCAATTTCTGAAAAAGAACTCGAATACAGAATGGAAAATGGGGCTTCAGCACTGGAAGATGTATTTCTAGAAAAAGACATTGACATATTTGATATTAATAGGAAATCAGCCATCTAATAACTATTATGGTCGATATATGATTATACAACTTTCTTGCCTCTATTAATTTTTGATATCGTGATGATACTGCTAGTATTTATTATTGAAATACAAAATTTTCAACCAAACACGCTCATTAATTCAATCTATAAAATAAGATCTTGTAAAATCCAGAAGAAGACTATAAAAGTTTTAAATATAACACTACTAAAAAGGCAACACCCTGAATTAACAAGGTGTTACTTTTCAAAATAAATAATACTGATATAAATCGTCAATACTTTCATAGCAATTCAAAATATATCTGTAATAAAATACTATTTTTTATCAGTGAACTACAATAAAAGAATTGTCTCCATGTTTTTATCTTCAATTTCTTTACAAAAATCCAGAGGAGACATATTTTTGTTATTCTTTGAGTTTTGATCTGCACCATGCTCTTTCAGTAGCTTCACAACATCATAATTCCCTCTTGCATTGAATACCGCTGTCCACAATGGATTATTCCCATAATCATCTTTCTTGTTTATTTCAATACTCCTGTTTTCAAGCAGCTGTCTAGTTGCGGTTTGACTACGATAAAGGCCACAATAATGCAATGGGGTCATTCCCTCGTTATCTTGAGCATTTACATTAATGTTTATACTCAAAAGATATTTTAACACATCATAAGATCCGCTAGAAATAGATTCATGCAAAAGATTTTGCCTTTCTTCATTTTTTAATTGGTTTACATTGTTTGAATTTACTTCTTTTTTCAATTTTTCAATTTCATTATACCTTACGAATTGAAAACTAGTATTCAATATTCTCTTTAACAATATTAACTTTACCATCAATAAATTCATATCTGTAAACCAATTCATACCAATCTTTACCATCTGATGTATTTAAAATCATTATGACATTACCTATATCATTTATTTTAGCATCGACGCAAACTGCCCCAAATTCAGTATAATTTTTTTCAAAATCCTTTATGATAGTAGCTACTAAAAAATTTCTCATTTTGATAGAATCGAACGTCTCATCATAGGTAGCCAGATCAATCCATTCACCATCTTTAAATATTAATCCAAAGGGAGCAAATTCTTTTAATTCATTTAAAAATTCTTTTGCAGTATTAATAACTTTATTTATTCCTGTTACATATATTTCTGACATAAAAATATTATTTAAGTTGTTATACACAATTAGGGTCTTTAGCACATTTATTTACAGGTATAGGGTTCATTTGTGGTGGTGGTGGTAGATTTACTTTAAGATTATCAACTTTAATAGGTGCAATATTATAAGTTTGAATATCTATGCCAGATTTTTTTAACGGTTCTGTTAAAGTTGCTTTTTCATTAATCCTTAAAATCAACCTCTTACCTTCTACCAAATTATCCTGTAATCTTAATTGTTTTGTAAAGCTTTGTTTTCCTACATTTTTTACTTCAACAGGATTCCCTTCCTTGGTAAAACCATCAGGTCTTGTTCCACCAGTTTTTCCAGTTTTTGAATCTATAGCCTCAAAATTCTTAGTATTTTTTGTTACTTCTTTCCCTTCCTCATTCATTTTACTAATTTGCTCTGTTTCAATTCTTCTTCCTCTATTAAA
The DNA here is from genome assembly GCF_057799275.1 of Chryseobacterium sp. 14P4.3.2. Lineage (NCBI taxonomy): Bacteria > Pseudomonadati > Bacteroidota > Flavobacteriia > Flavobacteriales > Weeksellaceae > Chryseobacterium > Chryseobacterium sp. 14P4.3.2. The sequence goes on along the minus strand of NZ_JBYOKO010000029.1, from coordinate 13,047 downwards.
GTGCTCTTGTTGCGCTTTAGTAATAGTCTCACTCTGCTTAGTTCCTACTTCACCTACCTTAGTAACTGTCTCAATAATAGTGGGTTTTACGGAAGAATTCTCAATAAGCGGTATGACCCTTGTAACAACACCAAACCATTCCAACCCTTCCAGCTCTCTACCATCAACAACCCTATTTTCTGAGAAATTGTAATGTGACTGATAAGCATATTTTTCACTAAGCGGATCTATATTAAAGAACCTTCCTATTGTTGGATCATAATTTCGCCATTTAAAAGAGCTCCACTTGGTATCCTCCTGTTTTTCCTGTCCCTGGGTGGAATACCTGTAGTTCTGGGAGATTGAGTTGGCATGAACAATACAATACTGAATAAAAGCCAAGAGGATTAGAAACCCCACTTGGCAATTTAATATTCAAATAAATACTTTATAACAGTACCTAACTATTAAAAGTCAATACCCTTCTTATAACTAAAAACCACTACCATCATAAGATAATATCTCTATGACTTCATTATGAGTTTTCTCATATTCTTCGTTTTCTTCTTTCGTATAATCATCACTGTAAATATAAGGTGCAAATACTTTTTCAAATATCCCTTTCTTAGCGTCATCAATATAAATTAATACTCTTGCACTATCACTTGTATCGGTAATAATAATAAAATTTTTATGTACTAGAATGTCTTTAAACATCTTTTGAAAGTGTATTTCATCGGGTATGGTTTTTATTACAATTCCTTTAGTTAATTCTTTCTTAGTAGAAATTTGATTGATTGTAGCTATTAACTGAAAATAATTTGTAGTAAATTCACAAGTTAAAATAACTTCTATATCGATTTCCTTAAAACGTTTCTTTTTGTGTACCCATTCATTTTTACATCCTCCTTTTTTAAACTCGTCAATTAAATTCAAGAGTTCTTCAAGCGGAATCGGTTTAAATTCTGAAGCTTTTTTAAGCCCTTCTTCTAACACTTCCAAATAATATTTACAATCTTCTGTTCCTTTGATTTTCTCATACCGCTCCTGATTAAACGGAAGATATGCTTTCAAAACATCGTTTGATTTAATATCAGGTTGTTTTAAGATAGTTTCAGGTAATAATGAAATAGAAATCATATTAAATTCATTGCCTGTATCAAATTTTACTTTCCTGATTGCTCTTGAAAAATAGTTACTTATAAAACGGGTATGAGTTTTAAATTCATACCGTAATTTGTTATTTTCTTGTATATAGTAATCATAATCTAATCCTATTGATATATATCTTAATGTCATAGTCTAAGTACTTTTTTACCAGTAAAAATAAGACAGGTAAACATTTAAATTACCTGTCTTTTAAATTTATTTATTGAAATATTTCTATACTAGGCTCTCTATTTAAAGGAAACCAATATTTTTGAAATATAACCTCTATTCTTCATACTTTACAACTTCCCAGTCATCATGTTTAGTTTATCTATAAGTATGACTTCCAGCATTAATTTCTAATAATTCTTTTAAGGTTGGATTGATCTGTAAAATCTCACCTACACTAATAACCCTAGCATCTTCTTCCGAGATATTTCCTTCATTCCCAAAAAATTGCAATTCTCCATCATTATCCTTAAAAACAGAAACAATTACTGAATTATTTTCTAACACAAATCTGGTTGTTATTACTGTGCCCTTAAATTTACCATAATTTTTATACTCTACTTAGTATGGAAGTGTTGAAGCATCCTCATCAATTTCTTTTCCTTTATCATCAAATAATCTATACAAACGTTTTAATTCAGATAATAACATTTCTTCAAAAGAACTCCATTGAACTTTTGAAGTCGCGTCCCATCTTTCACAACAATGAACGATATTTGTTTCTTTATCTATAAATAAATGTGAACCATCCCAATTATAGCTTCCAATGAAGAAAAAACTTTCCATTGCATTCTCCGGTCTTTCTGAAAAATTTGGAGTAATGATAGAATATGGCTGACGTGAGCTCACTAAATTACTGCGATTTAACTGTCTTCTTAGTCCATAAAAGCTAAGTGTGGATGATAAAAAAATAAGTCCATTACTAAAATTCATTAAAAAGTCTTTATATCCTTTAGGTATGGTTGTCTTTAACTGTTCTTCTAAACTACATATTTCTGACTCATTTAAAGTGGGAAACAACTCATTTAACCATGCTTCAGGCGCTACATGAGGTGCTTTACCAATCAAAATTGCGCCATCGCTTGAACTTCCCAATCCTAGATTTTCGAACTTATATATAAGAGCATTTATTTCTTTATACATTTTTTGAATATTGTATATATAATACTTTAATAATTATCATTCTATTGAATTTCCCATGAAGCATTTATATTCACTCTATATGCTTCTCCTCCTAAAGGTAAATCAGCTATCTCCAAAACTGTAGAGTCCAGGGAAATAATTTCTTCAAGAGAAACTACCCGAAAATCCTCATCCATTAAGTTAGTCTCATCACCAGAAAATTGCCAACTTTCGTCCTCTTCATAGTGGAATACATACAAAATGGGTGATTTTTTTTCTAAAACAAATTTTGTAGTTATAACCGCCGTATTTAGGTCTTCTTTAAATGATTTCATTTTAATTATTTAGTTTTTAGTTGGTAAAACTTCACTAATAAAAGTGATCGACATATATGAAGCCTTAACGTATTACATTATAATTTTTCTGTACCATCATAATTGTAATTTTGGAGAGTCCAGTCTATCATGACTTCACCAATCCACTCTGCAAAATTTGTATTGCAGACCTCCACCTCTTCAATATTTTCATATTCAAAGTCCCATTGCCAAAATACTATTGGGCAAATATTTTCATTTAATTTTGACAAGTCTAAACAATAATGATTTCCTTGGCCATCTGGTGAAAAAGGGAAGAAAAAAATAGGCATTGGATTTTCTACTTCCCTATGCTCGAAGTTATAAATTTCATCAAGGGAATTGCCTCTAAAATTTTCTGACAATCCATAAATTTCAGTTCCTGCCAGTGTGATTCCATTGTGTTTCTTCAAAATATATTTAAAATCTTGAGGAAGTTTTAATCCTATTTTTTGTTCCAAATTCTCCAATCGAGAGTCTAAAATATTATCACCTAAGTACAAAACTTCAGATGAAAATTTATATAACTCATTTAGTATTTGGTTACATTTATCAATTATTTTCATATTGTTTATCTTTTAGATCTGTCTATTTTAGGGTTCCCAGAAGCATCTTTATAATACGCTAGTCTGACGTTTCCTACCTGATCATTATAGTTGCAAATATTGGTTTTTCCTTCTAAGAATAAAACAGACAACCATTTAGATTGCCTGTTTTTTGAATTATTTACTAAAGCTTTCCAATTTCAGGTACTATCTAAAGAAAACTAATATACTTGAAACTTGGCCAATCTTAAGGATGGATAATTAAAATTTATCCCTCCTTGATTAGAAGTAAATTGATTATAATTCACATTATCCCCAATTATTCCACTCTGAATTTCCATTTTCTCTCCGTAATCCTTTTTCAATTGGCAAATACATAGCTGGATTCAAACCATCATCAATTCCTAAGATAGTACCAAATGAAACGGCTCTTTTCATATGCTTAGGAATTTGGGTTCCATCATCAGTAAACATTTCCCATTCCGATTCTTCCCATCTCATAAGCTCTAAGATTTTTTTTCCAAATAAAGCATCAATATCAGTGAAAACTATTGAATTCTGATCTATTGGATAAATCCAATCTTTTACTAACCATTGCCAAACAGGTTGATTTTTTTCATCAAATTTAATTGACATATCGGGTATTTCAAGAGTTTTGTGCTCTGTGTCAGGAATTATTTGAAACACCTTAATATCACTACTTCCATAATAATCAAAAATACCATCAAACATGAGATGGCTCCATGACTCATGAATTAATGAAATAGTGAAACTTCCGAGATTATCTAATTGAATATTAAAATTATTATCGAAAGTATTGATATTTAATTTTTCAACAATAAAATTGATAATTTTCTTTATTTCCTCGTTTTTATATATTGCTCCTCCAGCAAATGCAAGTTCAAATTTAAATTTTTGATTAAGCCCAATAGTATAATAATATTTGGGTAATGGAGAATTACCTGTTACAATTGTTACATGATAACCAAAATCTTTTATATGAGATTTTATGTTACTTAAAAATTCTGCTTTGTTCATGGTTTATGTATTTCTTTATGGCAATCTTTGCATAAAATGTTCGTGTTCTCTTTCGTTGTTTCTCCTCCGTCCGCGTGCCTAATTGTATGGTGAGCATTTGAAGTTTCTGGGGTTACTTCTTTATTACACCCTTCACATTTATTATCTTTTTCTTCAATTAATTCTGTTTTTTCTTTTTTGGATAGTGTCCTTTTAGCATCTCTATCTTCTTTCGCAACAGTCCCTTTTCCGGTTCCAGGTTTTTGAATTTTTCCTAGCCCTTCTTTATCACCTGCTTCATTACCCTCAGTTTTTCCAGAATCGGGTTTACTACTCTTTTTATTTTCACCCTCGCTGTGCAAGACACGGTTAGCAACTGTTATCCCAATCGTAGAAATTGCCTTTAGAGCAATAATCGTAATGTTTATATTGCTATTAACAATCTTGGATATACCATTATAATTATTAATGGCATTGGTTTTCGCTTCTTCAGCAACACCTGCACCATATACAGTTGATCCAGCAGCAGCAGCAGGCGGAGCAACACGAAATATTTTTGTTGACACCCATTCTAACCCTTCTAACTCTCTACCATCAACAACCCTATTTTCTGAGAAATTGTAATGTGACTGATAAGCATATTTTTCACTAAGCGGATCTATATTAAAGAACCTTCCTATTGTTGGATCATAATTTCGCCATTTAAAAGAGCTCCACTTGGTATCCTCCTGTTTTTCCTGTCCCTGGGTAGAATACCTGTAGTTTTGGGAGATTGAACCCGCAGGAACGATATTTTCATTAAACTCAAGCCTGAAAGGATAATGTTTTCTAAACCCTCAATTAAAGAGGTAAAATTTAGGGGATTGAAAACAATCCCCTAAATTATTCAATAAGGAAAAGTATAGTTTCTTTAAAGATTATCATTCAGTATATTATGACTCTAATATTTCCTCTGCAATTTTCACTGATTCTAGGGTTTTCTCATACAAAATTTTATCATAATCCTCAGGAATCCATTCCTGTAAACCAAAATGAGCTTTCAATGCATTTTCATACCGTATAGGTGCTATTTCAGATTTATATACTAATTCATCAAATTGAGATTCATCTAAATGCTTTAAAACTTTACTTTTATAGTCAACCAAACGAGCATCATCACTTGTACCTAATTTAAAAAATGGTAAAGGTATTGATTGAATATTATCTTTATAATTTCCAATGATCTGCCAATCTTTATAATACAATTTTGCATCAAAGGTGTATCCTAGAAAAATTATTTTTAAATCATCAATATTGATCTTGTCAAATTCATTTAATTCAGCGATTTTCTCATTAAAAATTACAACAATAAATGCGTCAGATGTTTTAGGAAAATTGATTATTTGCCCTAATCCAAATTCGCTATTTCCTAAAGGAATTGCAAAAACATCGCCTTCGTTTAATTTAAATCTTTTAGCCATTGTCTGTTGGTTCTTTTGGTTCTTTTGGTTCTTTTGGTTTCTTAATTTGATTTCTTTTGTTCTGTAATCCTCCGTTAGGATTGGATTTATTAGTTGGTCCTCCTCCTTCATCTATATGTTTTTGCTCCCTTCTGTCAAGATCTTTTCCCGGCTTGCCTCTATCAATTTCTTCAAATTCATAGTCAGCATCCTTATTAGCTCTTTGATGTTCTTTTTGTCGTTTCTTATATCTTATTGAATCTTTGGCTTGTCCTACATAGTCTTTTTCTTTTCCCGTTTTTTCCTTTCTTTTATAAACAATACCTTCTTCTTCAGATTTTGTGTCGCTTCCTTTATTTTCGGCTTTACTGTCTCCCTCGCTCTTCAAAACCCTGTTAGCAACTGTTATCCCAATCGTAGAAATTGCCTTTAGAGCAATAATCGTATTGTTTATATTGCTATTAACAATCTTGGATATGCCATTATAATTATTAATGGCATTGGTTTTCGCTTCTTCAGCAACACCTGCACCATATACAGTTGATCCAGCAGCAGCAGCAGCAGCAGTAGGCGGAGCAACACGAAATATTTTCGTTGACACCCATTCCAACCCTTCCAGCTCTCTACCATCAACAACCCTATTTTCTGAGAAATTGTAATGTGACTGATAAGCATATTTTTCACTAAGCGGATCTATATTAAAGAACCTTCCTATTGTTGGATCATAATTTCGCCATTTAAAAGAGCTCCACTTGGTATCCTCCTGTTTTTCCTGTCCCTGAGTAGAATACCTGTAGTTTTGGGAGATTGAGTTGGCAGGAACAATGTTCTCATTAAACTCAAGACCAAACGGATAATAATTCGTTACACGGTCTATTACAGCATTACCTCCCGCTCCTTTATAAAAAGACAGCCTTATGTTTCCTACCTGATCGGTATAATTGTAAATATACTTCTTTTGCACGAAATCATAATACCCTTCTGAAGTAGGCACAAAACTCAATACATTGTCAGTATACTGAAAACCATCCAGATAGTCCGTAATTTTCTTGGTTTCCATACCGTTAGGTCCCGATCCGTAAGTATATTCCTTTCTTACTTTTACCCCGTCTGCCCTGTAAAGATATTGGGTGTTGTATTTATAATTGGTAATCTGATCATGCCCCAGATAATATTTATCAAAAGTAATACTGCTGGGCTGGTTCAGGTAGTTATAGGCAATATCCAGAATTCCCTTATCCTTATGGCTGATCATATTGCGGTTCAGGTCATAGGTCATCGTATTGCCGGAGACTTCCGGATACCCATCATACACTCCTGAGTTATCTGTAACGCTCATCAGGATATTCCCTGTGTATTTATAGGCAAGATCATCCATTGGCTGTACCCCGAGATTCTGCACCCAGGTATTCCTTTTGAGGTAGTGGATATTTCCGTTCAGGTCATAGAAAAGAGCCTCATTATAGGCATTGTTAACAGGCGCCGTTGATCCGGGCTGGGTATAAGACGCTTTGGTGAGCCTTTCTAAACGGTCATATTCATAGCTGTAGCGCCTTAATGTACCATCATCTGCGGTCTTCCAGTCCACCTCAGAAATGTTTCCGTTGTATTTGGCCAGATAAGGGCTCGTTACAGGGTTTTCATATCTGATCTTATAGCCGAAAAGTTTCCCGCCAAGATTTTCAGGATCATTGATCCCGGTACGCCATCCTCTTATGTTATAAGCATAGTCTACCGTTTCCATATTATTGCCCACCTTCTTGCTGGCAAGCTGGGAGAGCTCGTTATAGGTGTTTTCTGCCAGCAGCTCCACAGGTTCTGTCCCTGCCTGATGCCAATGTTTGAGCAGCCTGTTCTGGTGGTCGTATTCAAAAGTCTCTGTAATGAGTTTTTCGGTATCAGACTTTGTTCTTCTATGGTAGGTCACTGATTTTTTGGGAAGCCCTGCAAAATTCAACTGGGTTTCTTTTCTGGTGTAGCCCTCAAGATAGTTGATGGAATAAGAAGAGATTTCTCTTCCCCTGCTGTCATAAGCAAAGAACGTCCTGGTCCAGTGGTCATCTTCAATATTTTTCACAAAAGAGGCTGCCAGAAACCCTTTGGCTTTATCCTGATAATTTCTAAGGATCACCTCCTGCCCGAAAATACTGGTCTGAAATCCCGGGAAATCATTGGTCTGCGGAAAAGTATCATAATATTTGATGGTAAAGACTTCCTTGATGCCTGTAGGGAAAGCTTTATTGGAGTACAAGACGGTTATATTCGGCATGGTAAAAGAATACCCCCGGTTTTCATAAGTAATGCCGGTATCATTATCTGCCTGCAGCTGAAGATCCGCTCTTGTCTTTTTGTCAGCTATCTTGCCGGTATAAGCAACCCTGTTGAACCGGTCATACTTGGTAAAAAGCCACTCTCCTTTTTGCTTCAGCATGGGGTCCTGAGAGAGGATCAGACGATCCTGCTTATCATACACCCTATATTCCCATCCTTTACCCGGGAGCTTTTTCTCTACCATTCTTCCCCGTCCGTCATAACGGTACTGGTAAGCCAGCAGATCAAGATCTTTGGCCTTCCAGGAGTTCATTACAGAAAGAAGCGGTGGGATAATACAGGCCAGCTGGCCGTATTCATTATACAGATAATAGGTATCTGCATCATCCGAGCTGCCGGTTGTTTTTCTGGACAGGATCATCTGTCCTTTTCCATTGGTAAATTCCATGGTTTTGTTCCCGTCTTCATCAATGACGGTCTTCTTGTGCAGCTGTCCGGCGCTGTAATAGGCCGTTCCTCTGGCAATATTGGTGGAAGTAGCACCATTCAAAATCGTGGTGGCCAGAACAGGTCTTATCACTTCTCCGGCAGCATTGGCTCCTTCTTCATAGTAAACAGGTCTTGAGCTCCAGCTCAGACCTTCCTGAACCTGCTCCTGTACCCGGTTCAGCGGGGAATTCTCAATGACTTTTTCACCGTAGATCTTTTCCTGCCCATATACGGAAGGCGCATTGGCAAGAGGTGCAGAATATATACCTCCCAATTGGCTTCCCTGCTGGGGCACCGGAAGATAGGTTTTGCTTTCCCTGCCAAAAACATCATACTCAAAATGGTTCACCACATCTTTTCCGAGTGGGGAAGCCTTTATGTCTATCACCTGTTTGGTTCTCCCGAGCCCGTCATAATATTCTACTTTCTGAGCAGCTTTAGCCGGAGCAGCGGAGGGATAATCCAGATAGGTCTTTGTGGAAACATAGTTTTCATTGGACATAAGCTGTGCAGAAAGGCTGCCTGCCAGCAAAAAAACGCCCAAAATGTTTAATATTTTTTTCATCTTTTTTAGTTTTTAAGATTATATTGAAATTCCTTCACCGTCCTCATGAAAATGTTTCCGGTACCGTCTTTCTCCTCCTGGGTTATTTCTTTAAGCCTTTTCTGATCGTCATAATCATAATATTCCCGTATACCGGATGGTAAAGTCATACTTCTTACCCCTACCAGAGGATCGTACGTATAGGTCGTAATCTGGGCATGATCAAAAACAGGATCATTTTTGAAATTCTCCAGGGCCTGAATAAGGTCGTTTTCCGTATTCCATACTCCGGCCAATGCATCCTGATCGGATGCTGCCACCACGGTATTGATGAGGTTCTGGCTGATTTCTGATAATTTCACCCCTTCTATTTTAGCTATAGGAAGAGATCTGTTGTACCCCCAGATCACAGTGACGGGGGTTCCGTCTTTAATCGTATACTGCTGCAGGTTTCCTTTTTCATCATAACGGTCATATTTTATTTTGCCTTCCATAGCACCGGTAATGGTATTGAGTGACTTCAGCAGATCAGGGAAAAGACCGGCAGGATGATTATAGGTCACCTCTGTTTTAGCGACTGTTTTACTACTCATACCGTATTCTTTCTCTGTAGTCTCCACTTCCAGCGGTACACTGATCATATTGGCCGTGATGAGTTTTTGGACCTGTTTTTCCGCAGCATATTGATAAACAGTACGTGTAGATGCACCATCCGGATGCTGCTCTGCAACTATGGACGGATAATCATTGGCATTGTAGCTGGTTTCTGTTCTACTGGTGAGAGCACTTTGAGCTCCGTTTTTATAATAATAGGAAGTCTCCGTCTTTTTCACAGGCAGTACAATCCCGTAGGTAGAATAATATTTATAAGGTGCTGAAAGGGTAACATTGGGAAATTCAACTTTGAAACCATCGTAATACTGGTATTCATAAAAGCGCGGAGCAATATTATTGTAGAAAAGGTCTTTTATTTTGATACCTTCCAGCTTTTGGGTACTTAGAGTGGTATATTCATTATTCACTTCAGAAAGAATCTGCCCGCTGGTATTGTATTTCTTTTCCGAAATCAGCTGTCCCCTCAGATAATCCTGATTGGTAATCGGCATAATGGGCATGGTAAGTGAGATCATTTCCGGGTTAGGATAGTCTATCGGCGAGCGGAATTGATAGATCGTGCTGCCGTTGTCAATACTTGTATTATTGGGTCCTTCAGCCACCTGTTTTACCGTTACATATTTATAGCCCACATCAGAACCCTGTGTCTTTTCGGCCGGAATGATATTAAAATTGGTGGTGGTATCTGTCGTACTGCTATACTTGGCATACCCCAGTGAATACCTTTTCTGATAAAAATAATTGATGTTTTCGCTGTATTTGAAAACCGGACGTGGAAAGACCAGCCCACCGCTGCTTTTCCCGGGATTATCCAGGTCTCTGTAATCATACACATACTGCTTTGCAGGGTGGGTACTGGCAGGATCATCAAAATATCTGATCTTATTAATCCTCAGCCCACCGCCATTTTCAATGGCATAACTGCTGAAATAATGTTCTTTGGTTTTAGCGGAAAGAAGATAGGATACCGGTTTATGGGTAATCCCATAGTTTCCGCTCAATGACAAAAAGTAAGTTCCCGGCTGCAGAACAGGGGTCTCCTTATCAAAAGTGGCAATGGCTTCTCCATTCACCCCAAGGTTCTGACTGGGGCAGAAAGGGCCTCCCGGAGGGCTGTCGCAGGACTGCCAGTCCATCCCGAATGTTACAATAGCTGGTGAAAAAGTGCCGTCATCATACTTTCTGTACAGCTTAAACTCCCAGGTTGAATAGATAAGGCTTCCCAGATCCAGATGCAGATTAACTTTCTGAGCGGTATTGATTGTAAAAAACTCTCCCTTGGCCGTGGTACTGAATGAAGCCAGATCACTGAAACTATGATCATTTTCTGCGTCAATCCACTTTCCTGTTACCGGTTCTGTAGGATTAGTATACCCGGCAAAATAGCTATAATTGTTTTCTCCGAAATCAAACGCGACCTTTCCCTTGGCAGGATACACAATAGAACTTATCACATCCTGAGTAATATCAGAAGGCTGCGATTCTTTATAATATCCCCAGTCATCCTTTTTGAACGTCTTGTTGAAGCTGTTATAGTTGATTGCATATTCATTACTCCCTGTCTGGTTAACATTAGTAACCTTTTTCAGGAGCAGCTTTTTGAGAACCAGATCAGCATTGGGGGTATCCTGAAGGGTAGAGTTTGAGTAGCTGTAATCAAAAGTAAATTGATCTACAGGCTGGTAGGCAGCCTGGCCAAGGATAAGGGATTCCACGGATTTCAATTTATATAGATTGGCAGAATTCATATAATTGCTGTCTTCTCTTCCTTTTTCATAGTTGAACCTGATCTTACCCCGGTCGGCAATGGTGATTTCCGTTAGAAGTTTGGTGCTGGCTGTATTATAGACTGTCTGTACCTCAAGGGCTCCCGGCATCTGTGGATCGGGATTGATGATGGCTCCATAATGATAATAGTCATAGGTTACATCCTTCACCAGGCGGTTTGTTCTGGAGTCCGGGTCTTTATATTGTACCACCGGAGAAAGATCATAATTAAAGGTCAGCAGCGTTTTGCTGTTTTGGTCCTGAACTTTTTCAAGATGATAAGCGGTAAAATACTGTCCGCCGCTGCTGTTGGTAAGCAGGTCACTTGTATTATTCAAAAGCCCCACTTTGACGGTAGAGATATCCTTAGAAAAGGTCTCCATCCCTTTAAACAGATATTGGATTCCTTTGTCATCTGTAATATTGACGTTCTGTACTTCCCCGGCTGAATCCTGTGTTACTGTTATTTTCAGATTATTACGGTCCAGCTTTTCTACATTATAAATGCCATTGAGGTCTTTCTTAATAATAAATCTACCGGTGTAGCCCATAAAGTTGTACTGATACAGATCGTATTCCGTATCAAATTTTCCGATTGCCGTATTAAATCCATATTCCAGGATATCAAAATTGGCGGTATCATTATAGACAAGCTTGTAGGTATTATTGTTACTGTGCCAGTATATCCCATATTTGGCCCTGGGCGGTGCCGACATAAAGGTGGATTCCATCTTTGAATCGGCCACTCCTCCCCGCACTGTTCTTGTAATGCTTCCTCCGGCGGATACATTCCAGCCCAGGCCGATTTCTGAAGCTTTGTCATCTGGTTTGGCACTTAAAGGATGGTACTTCAGACTTACCTGTAAACTGAGATCATCCTCGTTGGTAGGAATATTGAAAAGCGGGATGCTGACATCAGGAATCCCCGTATAATAGCTTACAGGAACTTCTTCAAATTTCATCAGGTTATTGGCTGTGGGTGCAGCGGGAAATATCTTATTGATATTATCCATGCTTTTATTGAACTGCCCTTCTACCTGTGCCTTAATGTGGGCAAAGAATGAGGAAAGGAGCAGAACGGTTATCATTTGTTTTCTCATGAGTGTTTATTTTTTGATCAGTTTTGCATTGGCTGTTTTATTCATATCGGTTTTGATAGTTACCAGATAGGCTCCCTGAACCAGTGCCTGGGTATTAATCTTGGTGACTTTGTTCTTCGTTTTCAAGCTTTGGAGCTGTCTTCCGCTCATGTCATACAGCATAATATCAGCCTCTTTGAAATCGAAACCAATTTCTATATAGGCGTAATCTGATAACGGATTCGGATAGATCTTGATGTCAAATTTCTCCATTAACTGATCAACCTGCTTATCTCCCAGTTTTACAATTTTCCAGTTTTCTTTGCCCAGTTCCTCAGCACTGGTTCCGGCTAAAACAATAGAACCATCCCTGTCCATTGCCACGGCTGCCAGCCGTTCTTCTTTTTGTCTGGATTCTCCGGTTACATACTTTCGCCACTGCTCATTCCCTTGCTGATCAATATAGAGCAGGAAAAAAGTTTCTTCGTCCTTCTCTATCCTTCCGTCAGAATGAGTGTATCCCCCCAGAAGCACTCCTTTAGTTAGATCCTGGTTACCGGCTCTTGAATCCTGACCCTGAATGACACTCATTCCCATCAGAAGATCACGGTTCCCGAAATTGTAAGATTTCTGCCACTTTTCTTCTCCCCTCTCGTTTAAAAAAAGCAC
>NZ_JBYOKO010000028.1:0-24050 GCF_057799275.1 Chryseobacterium sp. 14P4.3.2 | reverse complement strand
TGTATTTAGACTCACAATATTTTGTGAGTCTTTTTTTGTCCTATAATCTCAGAATTCTCAGAGCAAACCAGATAGAGGATCAGTCTCAAAAGTTGGGGGGAATGTTTAGTGGTTGTATCTTTGTCTTATGCTAAGCGATTACGACCTTCTTAAATGCTTACTTCCAGAATTTCTAGTTGAGCACTTTGATATCATCAAAATTTCAGGGATCATAATGGTGAACTTCATATTTATTTTGAAGAAAAAAGCAGCATTCCTGATGAATTACAAGATAGATTACTAAAGTCCAAAGGTTTTCTCCCTGAAATTATTGTAGATAAATTACCCAATAAGAGGTACAACTGTCAAATCATATGTGAAAAAGAAGAAGATGGACTGATAAGCACTCACGTGAAATCCTACAGAGAGATTGGGGTGTTGTAGCTAAAGGAACACGCATGACAAATGAATTTGCCGTCTTCTTAAAAAAAATTAGCAGACACTAAAGCTCTTCATCTCAAAGTTATAGCAGAATTTTTTGGTATCAAGGCTAAGACTTTCCAGAGACAATACAAGAATAAGGGATCAGGTGCAAAAGTGTTATTCAGACATTTTTCAGACATTTTTGAGTTCTATCACTTAACAGGCAGAAATAATTGATACTGATCCATTTTTATTAAGGCGCTACCGGGCATTGCTTTAATCCCAAATACATTTTTCATGGCATAGTATAGCTGCTTAGAAAGCAAAAAAACCGCTGTACTTACAACGGTTTAATTTATTTCTGAGAAATGCTCTTATTTTAATTGATAAGAATTTCCATTCCAAAGATATGTCTTAGAAGAACTTTTTTTTGTTTCCTTTTCTTTTTCATCCACCTCTACATCTTCCATTTTAAAGACAAATGCATCATGGATTCCCCCTTTATCATTAGGAAAAATATATACTTCACTGTGATAATAAACACCGGCATCTCCTACATTCATCAATTGTGGAAGTGCAACCAGTTTCTTGTCTTTAAAAAGAACATACTGATCATAACCTGCGATACCACAAGCTTCACCCGAAATCATTGCTTTTAAAGTAAACTCTACATTCTGCAGTTTATGATTGCTTTCAATATTGAAGGCAGCAGAACTCAACTCTTCTCCTTTTCCTGTATCAAAATAAACCTCATCAATCAGGTTATTTCCTTCCATTACTTTTATTCCGGCAATATTCTGCTTCTCAAAGCTATTCAATTCCTTAATTTTCTTACTTATTGTTTTTGAAAGGCCCAAAAGAAAATCATACCCATTTTTATTTCGATATCCTACACAAAGATTTCCTCCCCATACATATCCTTCAGAGGCTACGTCTCCTTTTTGATAAGAAATCTTATACCAATTTGCTTTTCTTTCTCCAAGCTGCAAAACAGGGACAGTTTCTTCTTTATTAAGAACCATTATTGTCTGGTTGCTCTGTAAAGAATCTAAAATTGGAGAATTGGCATCAGGTTCTTTTCTGACTCTTGTCCAGTTTGTGAAAATTTTCTGCGTTTTATTCTGTTCAAATCCAAAAATGCCATCTGCATATATTTCATTTTCCTGAGCTGTAAAAAACTGCAGCATCAGTAAACACCAAGCTGTCAATAAGGTTTTCATACTTGTGCGTGTGTTATTATTTTTCAAGTAACAGGCTCACCCATTCTTCGCGCTGCAACTGTTTTTTCAGCTCAAGACCACTTTCTCTGCACACTTCTAGGATATCATCCACATCAAAGAAACAAAGTCCTGAAAGCAACAGTTTACCTCCTTTATTCAATACTGAAACATAAGTAGGGATATCTGAGATCAGAATATTTCTATTGATATTAGCTAAAATAACATCAAAATTTTCATGTCCTAAGTTTTCAGCTGTACCTTGTTCTATATCTAGTTCTACACCGTTTCTTACTGAGTTCTCTTTTGAGTTTTCTACCGACCACTCATCAATATCAATTGCTTTTGTATCTCCGGCTCCCTGCTGTTTCGCATAAATTGCCAGCACAGAAGTTCCACATCCCATATCCAATACTTTTTTACCTGTAAAATTAATATCCATCATCTGTTGGATCATCAGGTGAGTTGTTGGGTGATGCCCCGTACCGAAAGACATTTTAGGCTGGATAATGATTTCATGCATTCCTGGTACAGACTCATGAAATTCTGCTCTGATCAATACTTTATCATCAATATTGATGGGTGAGAAATTTTTCTCCCATTCTTCATTCCAGTTGATATTTGGCATTTCTTCGAAAGAATAATCAATCTTTACATTCTCATTTTCAAAGATCGGAAGGGCTTTCAGCTGATCTTCATGAAACAAATCTGTCTGGATATATCCTAAAATTCCGTCAATTTCTTCTGTAAAACTGTCAAAACCTATTTCTATAAGCTCCGCCATTAATATCTCATTCCATGGTTGTAATGGAGAGATTTTGAAATTGAATTCTAAATAATTTTGCATGTAAGTAATTTACTGCAAAAATACTAATGTTATTATTGTTAAAAAAATAGAAGTGATAAGTTTTGGCTAAAGCCAGAGGATTTTTTATGGTTTTTTGTTAAATGGGCTAAAGCCCATTTCTATTGAATAATACAGGAGCGAAATATCGCGGTTTTCAAGATCACACAATTATTCTGTATTGGGAGGATTATTTTATAGAAATCCAATTCACCACCCTTTCTGGACAATATTTTTGCTAAAACCTGCCATGATCTATCATAAATAAAGCGGGCAAAAGCCCGCTCCTATTGATTTTTATTGTTGAGTTACCACTTCAAAAAAGCTGAGAAGCCATTTTCAATTTTCAACTCTCCATTTTTACCTTATTAAGGATTTGTTGAGAAAATAGAAGCATTAGCGATTAAAGCTCTTCTGTTCATTTTCAAAATATCTCTTACCCATTCTGCAAAGTCTTCCGGCTGTAATACTTTATCAGGATTCCCATCTGTCAGTCCTCCCTGAATACTCATATCGGAAGCGATTGTACTAGGGGTAAGTGTGATCACACGGATGTTTTGTTTTCTCCATTCTGCCATCATGGATTGTGACAAAGAAATTACTGCTGCTTTTGAAGCTGCATAGGCTGACATGTTAGGGCCGCCTTTCAAACCAGCTGTAGAAGCTACGTTTACGATGTCACCTTCACCTTTAGCTTTCATAAATGGATGAACTGCTTTAGCAGCATAATATACTCCGAATAGATTGGTATTAATAACCTGCTCCCAGGTTTCAGAAGGCATCTCTTCAATACTTCCGAAATCTCCGATCCCAGCGTTATTTATGAGAATATCAACACCTCCCAGCTGTTCTGCCAAAGATTCTATTCCAGCTTTTACCTGAATTTCATTGTCTACAGAAAAAACTGCATAGGCTGAGTTTACGCCTAATTTTTTGATCTCCTCAACTGCCATTTTAAGATTTTCTTCGTTTCGTCCTGTAATGGCAACGTTTACTCCTTCATTGGCTAAAGCAAGGGCTACAGCTTTTCCTAATCCTCTTCCACCACCTGTTACAATGGCATTTTTTCCGTTTATATTCATAGTAGTAATACTTTTCTTAATACAAAGTTACAAAAGAACCTTTTTACAAGACGGCGAATAAGGAGATTTAATAGTTTTTTAATGGTTTTTAAGATGTTGGGATCTATTAACTGTAAAAACAGTATCTTTTTTGTATCTTTTATGAATTAAAAATCCTATTTATTTTTCAATTGGTCAGGTATATTCGTTGTTACGAATCCTATTCCCTGTTTTTTCAGTTCATCATACACAGCAGTATCATTCACTGTCCATGCATTGGTAATTAATCCCATTGCTTTTGCTTCAGCAATCCAGCCAGTATTTTTCTGGAAGACACTGTAGTGGTAATCCATCCCATCCAGCCCTTCTTTTTTGATCTGCTCTGGTGAAAGTTCTCCGTTCAGATACTGAACTTTAAATGCCGGCGCCAGCTTCTTTATCTCTTTGCAGATATTCAAACTGAAAGAAATAAACTCGGTCTGAGATTCAAGTTTCATATCCCTGATCATTTTGATCGTCTTCTGAGTAATCTCATTTTCTATTTCCGGAGTCTTGGCAGGCTTGATCTCAACGATAAGCTTCACAGATGAGTCCTTTTTTCCCTGTTTCAAATAATCTTTTAAAGTAGGGAAATTTTCTCCATTGGATAGTTTCAACTGTGCCAATTCTTTGAAAGTAGTTTCTGCAATATCCATCTTTCCATGATGCTCATCATGATTGATGACCAATATTCCGTCTTTAGTCATTCTTACATCAAATTCCGACCCATAAACTTTTAATTTCTGGGCATTTTCCAATGATTTAAGAGAATTTTCCGTTGTAGCAGGCTGGGCCTGAAAATAACCTCTATGGGCAATGATCTGGGTTTGTGCTTTCATCAAAACTGTACTTAAAACTGCTAACCCTAAGATAAAATTTTTCATAATATAATTTAGATAATTAAAATAAAGTTCTGGAACTTTTTGATAAAGGTAAGTATTATTATAAAAACTGTAAACCACAAAAGTCTTCCAGAAGGGGCTTTTGTGGTTTATTATGTCTATTTTTCTTTATTAAAAACTATACTTTGCTCCAATCTGAATCTGGTATGGATTTCCGGATAAAGGAGCAAGTCCGTTACCGCTTACATTTTTAGTGTATTCAAACTGTCTGGTTGCCTGATTGAACTTGGTCACTTTGTATAAAGAGACGTTTCCATAAGATTCATTCACTCCCCATTCTTTATTAAGAAGGTTTGCTACGTTGAAAATATCTACAGAAAACTCAAATGCTCCTATTTTATCAAATTTTATTTTTTTGGATAAACGCACATCCCAAACGCCGTAAAATCCATTTTTACCGCCATTTCGTTCTGCAATTTTACCATTGTATTCGCTGATATAGTTTTTCAATGCCTGCCCCACCTGAGGATCATCTAAAATGGTTTGTGCAATATTAGGGAAGATATAGGCAAGATCATTGGAATCTACAAAATCTCCGTTGATATTTCCTCCTGCTGTTGCGGAGAAACGGGTCCCTCCCATTCCTGAATATCTTATTCCCAGAGAGAATCCTGCAATAGTAGGAGAGTTACCATAGATAACGACTTTATTTCGGAACTGATTATCGGAGTAAGACATTCTCAAATCTCTTGGGTCGCCCTGAACCAGGGTAGACAGGGTAGCAGAGTTTGCCACATTTCCATTGTAAGAGGTATTGTCTTTAATATCAGACCAGGTATAACTTGCAGTAATCTCTCCATCTTTCCAGTAACGGTAACTGGTGTCCGCTACCCAGGAAAACTGATTGACCTTACCATCACTTACCAACTCCAGTACTCTTCCGAAATTCTTATTGATTCTTCCGGCTTTCCAGTCGATATTTACGCTGTTGTTCGTGTTATTGGTGATTCCGGTGACAGGAACGAATACGCCTCTTCCATCCTCATTAGACAGCGTAAAGAATGGATTGGCCTGCATATTTCGGTCATAGTAAAAATAATTGTTTCTACCCAAAGCCATATATCCTGCAATTCCTACCCTGAATCTTTCGTTAAAGAAGTGAGTATAGGAGATATTGGCCTTATAAATGATTGGAATTTTTGCATCTTTCCCTGTATAATTGATGGTAGGAATCTGAAATTGCGCTAATGAAGGAACGTTTGCATAATTATCTCTGTAGCTATTGAAATCCGGGAACGGAACATCTTTACCGGTGACGTCCACTGTGGCAAGGTGCCTTCCGTCAAATACAAGGTTATTGATAATCATGTAATTGTTGATATCCGAAGAGAAGATCCCGGCTCCGAATTTAAGGAAGTCCTTGTTTTGCTCGTTGATATTCCAGTCAAACTGAAATCTCGGCTGGATCACAAATGATTTGATCTGGTTATCTGTTTTGATTCCCATTTCGTCATATAGCTTTTGGTTGAATTCAGCTTTCGGATAGCCTCCGTAATCCAACCTTAAGCCTGCCATTAAATCAAGTCCTTTTGCAATTTTTGCCTGAAACTGCCCGTAAACACCGATGTTCCAGATATTGGACCTTACAGACGGATCAGCTACTAAAGGAACTTCTCTGTAGTATCTGTAAGGGGTCATATTATCAAAATTGGTAAGCCCCTGAAACTGAAATCTTCCGTTCACTTCACTTCCATAGATTGATTTTGCATTGGTATACATCAAATCAGCACCAAAAGTATATTTTACTTTATCGGTATTGTAATATAAATTGTCTACGATCTGGAATACATTATTTCTAAAGCTTTCCTGCCCAAAACGGTGGCCTCCGATCTGAATATTGGTAGATCCCACTCCGGGAGCCGAAACATTTTCAACAATGGCTCTTGGAACAGGTTTTCCCAATTCAGCATTTTGGTAGCTGTCCTGAAAGGTATAAAGGTACTGCGCTTTCAGCTCGTTTGTTAAGTTAGGTTGCAGGTTTGACCTTAGCGTTAATAGTAAGCTGTTATCAAGGTTTTTGTCATTCCCGTAAGATTCAAAGAAATTAATACTGGTATTGTCAATCAGTCCGTTTTTATTAAGATCGGAAGTGAAGTTGTTTCTCAACGTTAGTAAATGTTTCTCATTGATCTGCCAGTCTAAACGCAAAAATGCGGCATCTGAATTTCTTCTTTTATCAAAAGTTCCGAACTGAGGTGTATTACCTACTCCATATTTAGATCTTGCAATATTCAAAAACTGATTAAGCGTTTCTGTTGTTGTATTAAATCTCTTCTCATCATCCGGAGATTTGATATCTGCAATAATTAATGGTCGTGAATCCAGCTGGTGGTCCCAAGCTACGAAGAAGTGTAGTTTGTTTTTGATGATTGGCCCTCCCAATGAAAATCCGAACTGAGAGGTAGAGAAATCATTTTGTCTTTTGTTTCCTCTGATATCATATGGACTGGAAAGCCAATTGGTTCTTAAATATTCCCATGCACTTCCCGAAAATTTATTGGTTCCTGATTTGGTAACAGCACTTACAGTTCCTCCCCCGCTTCTTCCTAGTGTAACATCATACTGGTTAGTGATAATTTTAAATTCACGTACCGCTTCTATGGAAATAGAGAAAGGAGCACCGCTTCGGCTGGTAGTAGCCCCTGCTGATGTAGGGTTTTTAGCAGTCATCCCATCAATGGTAAAATTGGTAGAGGATCCCAGCTGCCCGGACAAACTTCCTCCCTTTCCACTTAAAGGAGATAATTCCGCAAGATTGGCAAAGTTTCGCCCGTTTACCGGAAGCATACTTATATTTTTAGCTGAAATGGCTGTAGCCGCTCCGAGGTTTCCGATCTTATTTTTAAGATTTCCGGTAATTTTTACCTCCTCAATATGCTTTTCACTACCTAAATCCATGTTTACCGTAACCTGATCGCCGAAGTTGACATTATAACCTTCTTTTTTATCCTCGTTTACAATTACCGTATAAGGCCCTCCAAGAGGAATTTCTTTAAAGATATATTCTCCTTTTGAGTTCGTTTCAGTGACAGTCCGGAATCCGGTGGATTCGTTCACGATCGTTACTTTCACTTTTTCCTGAGCCGTACTTCCCGGCCCGGTTACTTTACCTACAATAGAAGCCTGTGTAGTCTGTGCATAAGCTAATGTTCCAAGCCCTAAAAACAATAATCCCAGTACAATCTTTACTTTTTTCATTTCTTCCGAAGTCTTTATATTTATTTTTAATGGTCATCAGGATCCTCTATTTTCACAATGTGAATGATTTTCAGAACATAGAGGTTACTCAAATAAGATGTGCAAAGGTATCTTGACTTTATCGGCTGTCTGTTTAAGGGAGTTTTAACATTTTTTTAATTAAATAGGAACATTATGTTAAATTACTTTTAACACTCGCTTTATACTCTACATAACCAGTCTGTTGAGGTGTATTACGTATTATTAATTTTCATGTATTATTTAATTCTGTTATTTTTTAAATGCGATTAGTTTAGTTATTTTTGCTCAAAAGATATAAAAGCAATGTCTGAAAATATTCAACAAAAGATAGAACAGCTCCGCAAAGAGCTTCACCAGCATAACGAAAACTATTATTTACTAGATACTCCTACTATTACAGATTATGAGTTTGATGTGCTTCTGCAGGAACTTCAGGATCTGGAGGCCAAACATCCTGAGTTTTATGATCAAAATTCTCCTACCATGCGTGTAGGTGGCGGTATTACTAAGGTTTTCCCTACTATTCAGCATAAATTCAGAATGTACTCTCTGGATAATTCTTATGATTTTGACGATCTTGAAGACTGGGAAAAAAGAATAATCAAAACAATTAATGATCCTGTAGAATTTGTTGCTGAACTAAAATATGACGGTGCTTCTATTTCTATTCTTTATGAAAATGGAAAACTTACACAGGCAGTAACTCGTGGAGATGGTTTTCAGGGGGATGAGATCACTCCTAATGTACGTACCATTTCAGATATTCCTTTAACATTAAAAGGTGATTTCCCTTCTCAGTTCTTTATGCGTGGTGAGATTTATCTGACGAGAAAAAACTTCGATAAACTGAATAAATTACGTGAGGAAGAAGGTCTAGACCCCTTCATGAATCCAAGAAATACAGCGAGTGGAAGTTTGAAAATGCAGGACAGTGCTGAGGTAAGAAAACGCAGCCTCTCTTCGGTACTATATCAGTTTATTTCTGATGAAGTTCCTGCAGATACGCATTGGGAATTGCTTCAAAAGGCTCAAAGCTGGGGCTTCAAGACATCACAGCAAGCGAAATTGTGTAAGACACTGGATGAGGTAAAAGAATTTATTACTTTCTGGGATACTGAGCGCCATAATCTTCCTTTTGAAATTGATGGTATTGTTTTAAAGGTTAATTCATTACAACAGCAAAGACAGCTTGGATATACTGCCAAATCTCCACGTTGGGCGATGGCTTATAAGTTTAAAGCTGAAAAAGTAGAGACCGAATTACAGAGTGTTTCTTATCAGGTAGGAAGAACCGGAGCTATTACGCCTGTTGCGAACCTTAAACCGGTTTTATTGGCAGGAACGATAGTAAAAAGAGCTTCTCTGCATAATGAAGATATCATCAAAAAACTTGATCTGCATGAGCATGATTTTGTTTATGTAGAAAAAGGTGGTGAAATTATTCCAAAAATCGTAGGTGTAAATACTGATAAAAGAACAGAGGAAAGCAGGGAAATAGAATATGTGAAAAATTGTCCGGAATGTGGAACTGAGTTGGTAAAAGTGGAAGACCAGGCTATCCATTTCTGTCCTAATGAACTTCATTGCCCTCCCCAGGTTGTAGGAAGAATGATTCACTATGTTTCCAGAAAGGCATTGAATATTGATAACCTTGGAAGTGAAACTATCGAGCAGTTATACAGGGAAAAACTTATTGAAAATCCTGCGGATTTTTATGTTTTAACGAAAGAACAGCTTCTTCCATTGGACAGGATGGCAGAAAAATCTGCTCAGAATATCATTACCGGAATTGAAAAATCCAAAGAAATTCCGTTTGAAAAGGTATTGTACGGAATCGGCATCAAACATGTGGGTGAAACCGTTGCTAAGAAATTGGTGAAAAACTTCCCTACGATAGAAGACCTGAAAAATGCCACAGCAGAGGAACTTTGCCAGGTAGAAGATATCGGAGGTAAAATTGCTGTAAGTATTGTAGAGTTCTTCCAAAATACAGAAAATATTCTGATGATTGAAAGATTGAAATCTTATGGAGTACAGCTTGAAAAGGGAGAAAGCACCAATGAGGTTTTATCAAATGTTCTGGAAGGAAAAACATTCCTTTTTACAGGGAAACTATCATTATTCACCAGAGAATCTGCTGAGGAAATGGTAGAAAAACATGGCGGGAAGAATATTTCGGCAGTTTCGAAAAACCTTAACTATCTTGTAGTAGGTGAAAAGGCAGGAAGCAAGCTGAAAAAAGCTCAGGACATCGGAACTATCGAAATCCTGGATGAACAGCAGTTTCTGGATTTGATTGAAAAATAACATTTTTTTTAAATAATTACAAAATAAACCATTAAGATATTCACTTAATGGTTTATTTTTGCAATCTATTCGATAATAATCAAAACTAAACCATGAAAAAAATCTATTTAATCATTTCGATGATTCTGTTTCCATTGTTTCAGGCTCAGACGTTGAATGTCGATACCTATTTGAAAACAAAATTGTTTACTTACGGAGCAACAAGTGATTCTAACGGAAACTTTATTACTCTGGATACAAATAATGATGGACAGATTCAACTATCGGAAGCTTCACTGGTTTATAAAATAAATATATCTGATCTTTCAAATGCTATTACAAGTTTATCAGTACTTACTGAATTTCCAAATTTAACTGAGCTAAAACTAACAAATCCTAATATATCCTCTACTCTGGTTTTCAGTAATTATACTACTCTTCAAAAATTAATTTTTTCAGGTGGAACTGTAGGTAACGTAACGATTGAAAACTGCAATGCTCTAAATATCGCACAACTTGGTAGCGCGGGAGACGTTATAAATATTCAGAACACTTCCTTACAAGAAATTTCTGTTTCCAACATTAATGGGTTTAATATTTCTGGACTTCCTAATCTTAAAAAATTATCATTGGGAGCTTCAACGATGACTTCTTTAAATTTAAGTAATCTCCCCGCGCTGGAAGAAGTAAATGTCAGTCAAAACCAATTTCTAACAAGTATTAATTTTGCCGGAGATACAGCTTTGAAAAAACTAGAATTATATCGTAATAAACTAAGCAGTCTTTCGATTCCTAATCCTTCTTTAGTAAACTATTTAAGTATAAGCTTCAATCTTTTCCAGACTTTTGACGTAACTCCTTATACTGGATTGGGAATGTTTCTTGCTAACGACAACCAAATCACAAGTTTGGACTTTAGTTCAAGTCCGCTGATTGGAATGCTTTATATTTACAATAATCAGCTTACTACATTAACACTTAATAATAATCCAGTTTTAGGTTATTTGTATGCCAATAATAATCATATAACTAATATTGCATTTGATCAGGCAAAAGGCTTAAAAGGTATTCAGGTAATGAATAATTCGCTTACGAATATTGATTTATCAAAGCAGACTATTCTGGATATTGCTGATCTTGATAATAACCTTACTTTACAGACTTTAAATCTTAAAAACGGAAAGCATAATTATCTTGGCATTGGCTTTTCAAATACACCACAACTGCAATATGTATGCACTGACCCTATAGAAACTAACTATATAATATCACAATTAGCATCCTATAATCAACCCAATGCTGTCGTAAATTCTTATTGTTCTTTCACACCAGGAGGTTCTTCTTATTTTATCCTTCAGGGTAAAACAAGATATGACATGAACACAAATGGATGCGACATTAATGACATGATAAAACCTTTTCAAAAATTCAATATTTTAGGGCAAAATATGGCCATTTCAGATGCGTCCGGATCTTATTCTTTCCCTCTGGTATACGGAACTAATACGATCTCCCCGATGTTGGAAAATCCTTCTTATTTTAACATTACGCCACCTTTATTCACTACCAATTTTCCAACACAGCCAAGTCCTTATACGCAGAACTTTTGTTTAACGGCCAATGGTACACATAATGATCTGGAAGTTGTTGTTATTCCTATACAGGCAGCCATTTCTGGATTTGATGCTCAATATAAAATCGTTTATAAAAACAAAGGAACAGAAACACAATCCGGAAATATATCTTTTAATTTTGATCATAACCGAATGACTTACCAGACTGCCACAACAGCTCCTGCCTCTCAGTCTACGGGAGTACTCAACTGGAATTTCACGAATCTTCTTCCTTTTCAATCAAAGGAAATCACCGTTACGGTAAAATTAAACAATCCCACACAGAACCTACCTCTCAATAGTGGTGATACCCTGTATTATACAACACAAATCAACGGAGCAACAGATGAAACACCAACTGACAACAATTTCACCCTAAACCAAACCGTTGTCAATTCTTTTGACCTTAATGATAAAACTTGTCTGGAAGGAACTTCCATTGCACAAACAAAGGTTGGAGATTATGTACATTATCTGATCCGATTTGAAAATAAAGGAACGGCCAATGCCAAAAATATTGTTGTAAAGGATGAAATTGATACATCAAAATTTGATCTATCCTCTGTAGTTGCACTCAATGGAAGCCATAATTTTATAACAGAAATTAAATCACCGAATATTGTGGAGTTTATTTTTGAAAATATTCAACTGCCTTTTGATGATGCTAATAATGATGGATATGTAGCCTTTAAAATAAAGACAAAATCCACTTTAAATGCTGGAGATACTTTCAGTAATACCGCCAAAATCTACTTTGATTATCATGCTCCTATTATCACCAATACCTTCACTACAGCTGTTGAGACCACATTAGCCACTTCTGAAGTGAAGAACGATAAGAATGCGGTAAGTATTTATCCTAATCCGGTAAAAGAAACCTTATTGATTCAATCTAAAAATGAAGTGACTAAGGTTGAAATTTACGATGCAGCCGGAAGAATTGTGACTTCTACAGGAACAAAAGGAAATGCTGTGAATGTTTCTGATCTGCCCAAAGGAAACTATATTATAAAAATGTTTACTAAAGATAAAACTACCGTACAGAAGTTTATTAAAGACTAAACTTATCAAGGGTATTATAACACAAAAGCTGCAAAAATGATTTGCAGCTTTTTTTATTTGAAAATGAAATAATATCTGTCTTATTTGAAATCTATTTAACCGGTTTGTAATGTATAGATTTTCAAATAAATAAATAAATAAATAAATAAATTATCACGATTCTTTATTCAAAGCTTTCTGAAAGATTAAAACCTCTTCCTGACTAAGCCCATCTAAGGTAATCGTACGTTTTCCAGTGCTAAAAAAATCCGGATAACAGATCAGTTCAACAGAATTTCCATTAATATGAAATTCTCTCAGAACTGTTGGTCTTTTGGTATTCCTTCTATCTGAATTGAATGTCAGATTAATAAAAACCCATGGAATAAAATAAAAATACCGTGGAAACAGAAACATAGAATTCTGATTAATCAGAATATCAAAACTGCCCCACTGAGATCTTTTATTATAATGCAGGGTTCCTTTATTTACAGTAACAGTTGTTCCAGAAATGTTTTTTATGATCACTGCATTGGGCTGCTTATACTTTTTAATAATCTTTGCTTTCTGAAAGAAGAAGAAAATTGCTAAAATGATAAAAATTACCAGACCTGACAAAGGCAGATAAAAAAAGGGGTCTGTTGACATTGAAAAATTAAGATTTAAAATTGAGAAAAAATAAGATCTATTTTTATTCAAATATATAACAATAATCCTACACAACCGGCAGTCTGAAATAAAATGTACTTCCGTTATTCAGGGAACTCTTCACCCCAATCTCACCTTCCTGTTTTTCAATGAAATTTTTTGAAATGGCCAATCCCAGTCCGGTCCCATTCTGATGTTCACCGGGAACCTGGAAATAACGGTCAAAGATCTGGCGGTGGTACTTCTCATCAATTCCACTTCCGGTATCCGTAATGCTGAATTGAATAAATGAGTTCCGTTTTTCCACTACAATCTTTATTCCTTCATCTTGAAATGAATGTTTTACCGCATTGGTCAGAAAATTATTCATCACCCAGACGGTTTTACCAAAATCAGCAGATACAAAATCACTTTCCTCCAGCAGATACTCGGTACTGATTGGGATATTTTTTTGTTCGGCAAGTTTTTCCACATTTTTTACGGCAGTCTCTACGATTTCTTTTGGAGAGCATTTTTCTATAGTTAAACGGATATTTCCGGATTCAACCTGGGAAAGATTCAGCAGTTCTCCAGTGATATCCAGCAAACGCTGACCGTCTTCATTGATGCTTTTCAGAAGTTCCTGCTGCTGCTCATTCAATGCTCCGAATTTTTGGTTTCCGAGCAGCTGCACTCCCATTTTTATAGCTGAAATCGGAGTTTTCAGTTCATGCGAAATGGTAGCTATGAAATTGGTTTTAGCAAAATCCAGTTCTTTGAAAGGCGTAATATTTCTTAATAAAATTACTTTTCCGATATATTTTTTTTCCTTTTCTCCGGTTTTTACAATATTGATGGGAATGATATCCTGTTCAAAATAGTTTTCTTTATTATCTCTGACAATCTTAATGGGATCTTTTATCGGGTGATCTATATTTTTAAGCAATTCTCTCATCAAGTCATTATTTATAGCCACTTCATGAGCTGTTTTTCCAATAATATCCTCTTTGTGAAGGTTTGTAATCTTCAATGCTTCGTCATTGATCATATAGATAAAATGATTTTCATCCAGTCCAATGACAGCATCATGCATATTGTTAACCAGAGTTTCAATCCTTTTTTTCTCCATCAGCTGCCTGGAAAGGCTGCTGCTTTCGTATTCCTGAAGTTTTTCGGCCATCACATTAAAGGATTCGGCAAGGCTGTTGAATTCTTCACTTCCTTTAAAATGAACTCTCTCATTATAGTTTTTATCGGCAATCTGTCTGATACTGAACGTCAATTGTTTGATAGGCTCTGCAATAGTCTGAGGTAAATTGAAAAGCAGTGTAAAAGCAATCAGAAAACATACGGTTCCCAAACTTACAATCCAGAAAGTGGCATTCTCTGCTGTAATGATCGCAATATCACTCTTCCGTTCTATGCCTTTCATATTTAAAGACATAATCTTGGCCAGATCTTCCCGAATCAGTTTCTCTTTGTTGGTTGAGGGTTCTTTCAGATAACTGCTGAAATGCAGGTTTAAATTCTGAGTGGCTTCTTTTTCTCCAAATTCTGTAAGGTTCTTTTCCTGCAGTTGATTATTTTTCTGAAAATCAGCGATTGCTACCGTGCTGTCTGTACTGATATTGTCCAGCGCAAGAAGCATATTTTTAGAAAATTCCAGACTGTTGTAATTGGCCGTAAGAATTTTTTCGGTATCGGATTTTAGTTTATTAATGTATACAGAACCTATTACTGAAAGCAAAACAATCAGCAGAAATAAAAGGCCAACACCTAGGGTAAGTTTCGTTTTAAGTTTCATTACTTTTAAGATAAAATAATAATATCTATCTGTTTTTCATTGAGCCTGTTCATCAGGGTATAGATCCAGCTATAGCCTAAGAGCCGCTGCCAGAATCTTGCATGAGGTTTCCCAATACAGACTGTAGTGATATTGTGAGCGATCACATACTCCAGAATTCCATTATGAATACTGCTTTCTTTAATCCTGACTACTTTGGCTCCCAATTCCTGTGCTAAATTAAAATTATTAATTAGATACCGCTGTTTGTCCAGTGCTATTTTTTCAGGATTTTCGGAGGGTTTCTGAATATATAAAACAGTCCACGAACTATTGTAATAACTGGCCAGTCTTGCTGTTTTCCTAATAATTGTTTTTGCAATCTTTTCATTACTGCTGATGCAGGCAAGGAATTTCACGGGTTTAAAGTTCTCAGTTTTGATTTCAGTTTCTACCTTTCTCTCTACATGCGTAGCGACTTCCTTTAAAGCGAGCTCGCGAAGCTGAAGAATATGTCCGCTCTGAAAAAAATTACTGAGTGCAGTCTGAATTTTCTCCTTTTTATAGATCTTTCCCTCCTTCAAACGGGTCAGCAGTTCATCGGCAGTAAGGTCTATATTCACCACTTCGTCGGCAAATGCTAAAATCTTATCCGGAACCCTCTCTGTCACTTCCACTCCGGTAATTTTCTTTACTTCTTCATTCAGACTTTCGATATGCTGGATATTCATGGCACTGATGACATTGATTCCGTTATCCAGGATTTCAAGTACATCCTGCCATCTTTTTTTATTCTTGGCACCTTCTACATTGGTGTGCGCCAATTCATCCACCAACACCACTTCCGGGTGTTCGTTGATAATCCCCTGAAGATCCATTTCTTCAAGACTTTTTCCTTTATAAAAAACAGATTTTCTTTCAATTTCGGGAATACCTTCTACCAATGCTACGGTCTCTTCCCGATCATGGGCTTCAATATAACCAATCTTTACATCAATGCCGTTTCGTAAAAGAGAATGAGCTTCCTGAAGCATACGGAAAGTCTTCCCTACGCCTGCACTCATCCCGATATAAATCTTGAATTTACCTTTCCGGGATTTCTGGATCAGTTCTAAAAAATGTTTTGCTGATGACATTGATTATTACTTTTTACCGTATTAAGTTATTGTATTTTTTTTAACCATCCTATCAAATCTTTGATGGGTAAGTACTCCAAAAGGAGAGGTATCTTCACCTCTCCGATTGAAATATTTATCTAAGCTGGAAGTTTTCATCCTTCAATTTAAAACCAAACTGCCAGGCTTGTTGTAATGAAAAAGTTTCCTTTTTTAATTTCATTATCTTTTACAAAAATGGCATCTTTAGAGGTAAATCCTCTTGCCTCTGTACGGAATATCACATTCTTTAATACAGCATAATCTACATTCAATGAATATCCAAATGTCTGAAAACCGTCAGGACTTCCTGTGTTGATAATAACTCCATTTTTATCATTATAATACTCCAATCTTCCTGCCAATGCCCATTTATTATCGAGTTGATATTTCATCTGAACATTCGGACTGTACCAGATGTTATACTGGTCACTTCCTTTTGATTTCTGTTCGGCTCCGATATCAAAGCCCAGCAAAGCTGAAAACTGTTCTGTCAGCTGAAACGTTCCATATAAATCATGGAAATAACGCATTCTTTTATCTTCCTTTACTTTATCATTCCCAATGAATGAACTGCTGTTCAGCGTCATCTTATCATTGAGTTTGTAAGTCAGCTGATGCCCGAAAGATATACTCTGATTGCCTTCCGGTTTGGCAATACGTTGCCAGCCATTAAGGACAAGCCCGCTCAAAAACCATTTTCCGCTATCAGAGGTGTAGGAAACTTTGGCTCCCGTCTCGAAATACGGAGAGTTTTCAGCAGCAAAGCTCCTTGTCAGGTTGATATTATCTTTTCCTATAGCACTTTCCCAACCGATATGGGAGGGCATGATTCCTACATCAACCCATAAATTTTTGTTTCCGGAAATTTTGAGTCCTATGTTTGCTTCGTTTACATACCGTAATCCATCCTGTTCTGCTGACATATTATCCTGTGCATAAGCACCAGCCATCAGGGCTAGATTAGCACGAAGATTATCACTTTGGTAAGCAGCTTTTACAAGTCCCAGATTAAGATTCACTTCATTATGTCTGTTATATGAGTATAAAAAATTCTGACGGAGATGGCTGGTTGGATTATTAAAATCATAAGTATAAAAAAGTTCTGCATACGCTGAAAATGTAACTTTATGAGATGCTTTTAATGAATCCGATGACTGCGCTTTTGAGAAAACAATTCCTAATAAAGCACTTATAACTAGATATTTTTTCACTTTAATTTTCATGTATCTGAATACATAACAGAAGTAAGTAAAAGGTTAAGCTTTCTGCTATGTAATAAATTAAATTATTTTAATTGGTCCAAAGCGATATTAAGCTTCAAAACATTTACTTTTGAGGGTCCGAAAAGGCCTAAGAACGGCTTCTCAGTTTGGGTATTGATAAGGCTATTGATCTGCTCTACTGATAGATTTCTCACTTTTGCTATTCTCTTTGCCTGATATAAAGCTCCTTCTTCTGAGATATCCGGATCTAATCCGCTTCCACTTGCCGTGGCAAGTTCTACAGGAACCTTAGTATTTCCCATTTCAGGGTTTTGCATTTTTAAAGTATCAATCCTTTTTTGCACAGTTTCAAGATATTCTTCATTACTTGGTCCCTTATTGCTTCCTCCACTTCCTGCAGCGTTGTAGTTTACAGATGAAGGACGCCCATGAAAGTACTTTTCAGATTTAAATTCCTGCCCTATATTGGCATAGAACTTCTGCCCTTTATAATGAATAACTTCTGCATTTCCCTGGGTAGGTAATATTTTAGATCCTCCATAAACAAAAGCCAGATAAAGACCTGTGGCCACCAACATGACAAGAGTCAGTCTGAATGCTGAAACAATATAATTTTTCATTTTTTAAATTTTAATAGAATAAACTGATTACCAAGTCAATGATTTTGATTCCGATGAACGGAACAATTACCCCGCCCAGACCATATATCAGAAGATTTCTTCTCAATAATGCACTTGCACCAATCGGTTTGTAGGCAACTCCTTTCAACGCCAGCGGAATAAGGAACGGAATGATCAGAGCATTGAAAATAACCGCTGATAATATTGCTGTTTCAGGACTGTGAAGATTCATAATATTCAGCTTCTGAAGTGAAGGAATAAAAGTGATAAAGAGTGCCGGGATAATGGCAAAATACTTCGCTACATCATTGGCAATACTGAAAGTCGTTAATGTCCCCCTTGTCATCAACAGCTGCTTTCCGATTTCCACGATTTCTATCAGCTTTGTTGGGTCATTATCCAGGTCCACCATATTACCAGCTTCTTTGGCAGCCTGTGTTCCGCTGTTCATGGCCACCCCTACATCGGCCTGTGCCAGTGCCG
Source organism: Chryseobacterium sp. 14P4.3.2 (assembly GCF_057799275.1). NCBI lineage: Bacteria > Pseudomonadati > Bacteroidota > Flavobacteriia > Flavobacteriales > Weeksellaceae > Chryseobacterium > Chryseobacterium sp. 14P4.3.2. Next base: position 5,533 of record NZ_JBYOKO010000028.1, on the reverse strand, counting down.
GAGCATCATTGGTACCATCCCCCATCATGGCTACCAGTTTACCTTCCTGCTGTTCTTTTTTGATGTAGTTCATCTTATCTTCCGGTTTGGCTTCAGCGATAAAATCATCTACTCCAGCTTTTTCCGCGATAAATTTTGCAGTTAAAGGGTTATCTCCTGTTACCATTACCGTTTTCACTCCCATTTTTCTCAATCTCTGGAAACGTTCCTGGATTCCTGTTTTAATGATATCCTGAAGCTCGATCACTCCCCATACTTTTTCATTAACGGATACGACCAGCGGGGTACCTCCGTTTTCAGAAATTTTCGTAACCGCCTCCTGAGTTTCCTGAGGGAAGATGTTCCCGGTTTTTTCGGTCAGCTTTTTTATCGTATCATAAGCTCCTTTTCGGATTCTTGTATCTTCAAAGTCAATTCCTGAAGTTCTGGTTTCAGCTGAAAAGTCAATATAAGTAGGATTTGGAACCAATAAATCTGCTGATTTTAATGAACTCAGTTCAATAATTGATTTTCCTTCCGGTGTTTCATCAGCTACAGAACTTAATGCAGCAGCCTTAATAAATTCTTCCAGTTGAATTCCGTTTGCAGGATGAAACTGCGTTGCTTTACGGTTTCCGATAGTAATAGTTCCCGTTTTATCAAGCAGCAGAACATCTATATCTCCCGCAGTTTCTACTGCTTTTCCACTTTTGGTAATGACATTGGCTCTCAGTGCCCTGTCCATTCCTGCAATTCCAATTGCTGAAAGTAAACCTCCAATCGTCGTAGGAATAAGGCAAACGAAAAGTGAAATAAATGCCGCAATTGTAATCGGCGTCTGTGCATAATCTGCAAATGGCTTTAATGTAAGGGTAACAATAATAAACGTAAGGGTAAATCCTGCTAAAAGTATGGTTAATGCGATTTCGTTGGGTGTTTTCTGTCTTGATGCCCCTTCTACAAGAGCAATCATTTTATCCAAAAAGGATTCTCCGGGTTTAGTGGTTACTTTTACTTTGATTCTGTCTGACAGTACTTTTGTACCTCCTGTTACGGAACTTTTGTCTCCTCCGGCTTCACGGATTACGGGAGCACTTTCTCCGGTAATGGCAGACTCATCAATGGTAGCAAGACCTTCAATGATTTCACCATCCATTGGAACCTGATCTCCTGCTTCACAAAGGAAAATATCACCTAATTTCATTTCAGCAGACATTTTCAGTGAAGTTTCTACCTGAAATCCGGGTTTGTTATCAACCACCAGTTTGGCAGGAGTTTCTTCCCTTGTTTTTCTGAGTGTATCAGCCTGCGCTTTTCCTCTTGCTTCGGCAATGGCTTCTGCAAAATTGGCAAACAGAACGGTTAAAAATAAAATAACAAATACTAAAAAGTTGTAGGAAAAGCTTCCCTGTGTTTTGTCACCAGTCAAGCTGAACATGCTTACAATAAACATGACAATTGTTCCGATTTCCACCAGAAACATTACTGGATTTTTAAACATAATTTTCGGATTCAGTTTTACGAAGGACTGTTTAATGGCTTCGTTTACCAAATCTTTCTGAAACAATGTTTGTGAGTTATTTTTCATTTTTTTGAAAAAGTTTTTATTATTGTAAATCAATAGTAACCATCAAGGCCGGCCAAAACTATAAGAAGTAGGAATGGATAATATTAAAGTGAACGTTTCAGTAAGTTTCAGACTAGCTTCTCAAACTTTTCGGTTTCCTTAATGGTTGTATATTGATTTTAATTTTTAATGTTCATATTTATTTAGAGAAGTATTGAATCTGCTCTGCAATCGGTCCTAATGTCAATGCAGGGAAGAAAGACAATGCAGCAATAAGTAAGATCACAGCCAGGGTCATAAATCCAAAAGTTGCCGTATCTGTTTTCAGTGTTCCGGCACTTTCCGGGATAAATTTCTTCTGTGCCAATAATCCCGCTATCGCTATCGGTCCTATGATCGGAATGAAACGTGACAACAGCAGTACAATTCCTGTTGAAATATTCCACCATGGTGTATTATCACCTAATCCTTCAAATCCGGATCCGTTATTCGCTGAAGAGGAAGTGAACTCGTACAGCATTTCACTGAAACCATGAAAGCCCGGATTATTCAATGTTTTGGCTCCAAATTCCGGTAAATAAGCGGTCAAAGCTGTTCCCACAAGAATCAGGAAAGGATGGAATAAGGCTACAATCATGGCAATCTTCATTTCTTTAGCCTCAATCTTTTTCCCCATAAATTCCGGAGTCCTTCCTACCATCAGACCACTGATAAATACGGCAAGAATGATAAAGATGAAATAATTCAGGATTCCCACACCACAACCACCATAGAAGCAGTTGATCATCATAGCAAGCAATTCATTCATCCCCGAAAGAGGCATCGTACTGTCATGCATAGAATTCACAGATCCTGTTGAAATAACTGTGGTTGCAATACTCCAGTATCCGGAGGCGGCACTTCCAAAACGGATCTCTTTACCTTCCATAGCACCGAGACTGCTGTCTGCTCCCATTCTTGTAATCAGAGGATTTCCGCCTGTTTCATTTACCACATTCGGAACAGCAAGTGCCAGAAAACCGACTGTCATTACTGTAAAAATAACCCAGGACAGTTTTCTTTTATTTAAATAAAAACCCAGCGCAAATACCAATGCAAAGGGAATGATCATTTGGGTGACCATCTCTGTCATATTGGTAATATAATTGGGATTTTCAAGCGGATGTGCTGAATTAGCTCCAAAAAAACCACCTCCATTGGTCCCTAAATGTTTAATCGCAACAAAAGCAGCTACAGGACCTCTGGAAACATCAATCTTCTGTCCTTCCAGTGTCGTTATATGATCTTTTCCTTCAAAAGTCATTGGACTTCCGTTCATAGAAAGGATAAAAGCAACAATTATACTGATAGGAATCAGTATTCTGATCATTGATTTTGTAAAAAAATCATAGAAGTTCCCCAGTTCTGTGCTTGTTTTTTCTTTAAAAGCTTTAAAAAGAACAGCCATTGCAGCCATTCCCGTTGCAGCAGTTACAAACTGCAGAAACATCAGATAAAGCTGGCTAAGATAACTTACTCCTGTTTCCCCTGAATAGTGCTGTAAATTACAGTTTACCAGGAATGAAATGGCCGTATTAAAAGCCAGATCAGGTGACATATTGGGATTTCCATCCGGATTTAAAGGAAGCCACGCCTGATTGAGTAAAAGAAGAAATCCAATGATGAACCAAATCAGATTAATCGTCAGCATGGCATACATATTCTGTTTCCAATTCATCTGACGGGCGGGATTGATTCCCGATAATTTATAAATTAACTTTTCAACCGGTCCAAAAAAAGGATCTAAAAAAGTTTTTTTATGTCCATAAACATTAGCGATATACTTACCTAAAAATATCCCGATAACTAATGTAACAGCAAACATTGCTATAATGCCTAAAATTTCTGTATTCATGACCGTTTAAAATTTTTCAGGTTTTATTAAAACATAACAGATATACACAAAGGCAAGTATTGAAAGGAAAAATAAACTCCACATAATTTATATTCTATCAAAAAATTCAACTGATTTATATAAAAGCCAAAACAACACTGCAAATAGCAGAATTAAACTTATGAGCATCATATCTTTATTATTAAGATTAAAAGAGTCAACAATACATACGATACAAGCAGCAGACTAAAAGTTGAGTGCCCCCGTTTTTTAAACGTTTTTCTTGAAATTGTCATTTTTAAATATTTTATTCTATTCCTATATTCCAAAAGAAGATCCAATCTAGAATAATGTTAATTAAAATATTGATTTACAAAGAATTAAACCACAAACAAAAAGGTTGTAAAAACAGAAAAGCCTATCAAAATGATAGGCTCTTTATTAAAATGATAAAAGATTTATTTTATTCCGTATTCTTCCAGTTTACGGTACAGCGTAGCTATTCCAATCTCTAATAACCGGGCAGCTTCCGCTTTATTTCCTTTGGTATATTCTAATACTTTCTGTATGTGTATTTTCTCCAACGACCGGATGCTTAGAGAATCGCTTTCCAGAACTTGTTTTTCTGAATAATGAGGAAGACTTTTGGCATCAAGAATATTATCGTCCATTAAAATAAGACTTCTTTCCACGGCATTTCTCAGCTCACGAATGTTTCCTTTCCAGTCATTTACTTCAAGCCTTTTATAATAATCAGGATTCACCTGAACCGATGTTAAATGAAGTTTATGAGAAAAAAGATCAATGAAATTCTTGGTAAGCATTTTCAAATCTTCTTTTCTACTGCGTAAGGGAGGCAGAGTAATCTCAAACACATTCAGCCTGAAATAAAGGTCTTCTCTGAAATTCCCATGTTTTATTTCGGTTTCTAAATCTCTGTTAGTTGCAGCAATTAATCTAAAATCAGACTTTGAAACTTTTGTTTCACCCATTTTGATAAACTCCTTTGTTTCCAATACTCTGAGAAGTTTTGCCTGAAGCTCTATGGGCATCTCTCCAATTTCATCCAAAAATAATGTTCCGCCGTTTGCTTCTTCTATCAGTCCCTTTTTATCTTTCAAGGCTCCTGTAAAAGCCCCCTGCTTATGACCGAAAAGTTCACTCTCCAGGATTTCTTTACTGAATGCAGAACAATTGATCGCTACAAAATTATTTTTATTTCTGTCACTTCCTTCATGAATAGCGCAGGCAAAAACTTCTTTCCCTGTCCCTGTTTCACCTGTTAAAAGGACAGCAGCATCCGTTAAGGCTACTTTCTCTGCCAATTTTTTAGCCTGCAAAATTAAAGGAGACTTACCAATGATCTTTTCAAATCCTTTTGCCATGCATGTCTGCTGAACAGTTCGCGATCTGTTATCTTTTACTTTATCGAGTGCCTTGTACACCAGTGGTATAATCTTATCATTATCATCACCTTTTACAAGATAATCATAGGCTCCATTTTTCATGGCTTGAACGGCATCCGTTATATTTCCAAATGCAGTCATCAGAATAATTTCCAAATGTGGATATTTGCTCTTAACAGACTGTACCAATTCAACTCCAAAAGCATCAGTAAGCCGGACGTCGCTCAGCACCACATCAAAATCATGCTGCTCCAGCATTGTCATCGCTGAACGTGCTGTAGAAGCTTCTTTTACATTAAAATTTTCTTGAGAGAGGATCATTCCTAATAGTTTAAGAAGCTTGATCTCATCATCGATGATCAGAATGTTTCCGGACATATAATTATTTTTGGAAAGCCAGTACAAACTTATTGAATTTATTCGAGTAAAACAGACTTGTACAGTGAAATACTTTTTAGTAAGATTAAGGACTAAAATCATTTATCGGCCTGAACTTGTCTTTAAAGAAAAAAATTTCTTATCGTTAGAATGTTAGTGGTCTTTGTCATTGCGTAAGAATCTACAATGAATAATGGAAAATGGAGAATGGAAAGTTGAGAATAAATATAAATGTGTTTTTATCATAAGGAAGGAGTTATAAGAAAGACTATCCTTATTCAATAGAAGCGGGCTTTAGCCCGGTTGATATAGATTATGATTAGACTAGAT
>NZ_JBYOKO010000027.1:0-26730 GCF_057799275.1 Chryseobacterium sp. 14P4.3.2 | reverse complement strand
ATGGAAAACTCAATCAGGGCAATATAAAAGAGTTTCCCACATTCCAACAAAATTTAAACAACGACAACAAGGAATTATTAACCAAAAACTCTACTTTTGAGTGTGTCTAAGGTGGGGAAGATTACAAATAAATATTACGTAATGATCAAATTTGTATCAAACTATTGTGATATGTGTGCGAAATTTACTATGATTGACTATCTAGTTTTGATTTATATTGATCATCTACTATTAATTTTTTGATGTTTGAAAAACTCGTTATAGCATTGAAAAGTTGATGGTCATTTAAAACTGAAATTATATGCTCACGAAAAATTGAAAACAGGTGGTCATTGTCACCGATTTTCCCACTAAGTATTCTGGTCCAAAATTAAATGGAAACATTGTAGAAATCGACTGGAAGAAACTTTGCCTATTGCATAACGAGTAAACCTTATGAAATTGAAACTATAAAAATATTGGTTATCAGTATTTTAAATAAAATAAATAGGATAATAAACAATAGAAAGGTTAATGTTCAGTATGAATTTTTGCAAATTAAAGATATAAATCAGTATCTTATTTGTACCTTGATATTATAACTAATTGATTTTCAATATTAGTTATTTTCGAAGAAGTAAAATAATTATTGATTAATTTCAGTTATAAATAATAGAAAAACAGCAAACAATGTTTGCTGTTTTTTTATTCCTATTTCTTTTACAATACAGAATTCATCATTGTAAGTTATATCTGTGTTAAAGATTTAAGCTATACCTTCGTTAAGCTGAAAAATTTTTTATAGTATTTAAAGGAAAGGAATAAGCTGCTTTCATTAATTTTTTTTGATGAAAAGATTTGGCTTGTTTTATGCTATATCCACTAAGTTAATTTAAAAAAAAATGACAATATGAAAAAGAAATTATTCACCTTATTAGCTTTTGGATTATTTGCAATAGCTATTAATGCTCAAGAAACTGTAAAACAGGACGAAAAAAATGTAGGTAATGCCATCCAGAAAGGAGCAAAGGCAACAGAAAAAGGAGTGAAAGACGGCGCTGAATGGGTTGGAGATAAAACTCAAAAAGGGGCAAAGGCTACAAAAAAAGGTGTTAAAAACAGTACAAAATGGGTTGGAAAAACGGCTGCCAAAGGTGCGAAAAATGTTAAGAATGTTGCTGTAAAAGGAGCAGATGCAGTTTCAGATGGTTATAAAGATGTAAAAGCAGATTTAAAAAAATAATTTTTCTGAATAAAAAAAGAAACGACTCTAATAATAGGAGTCGTTTTTTTATTAATATGATTTGGGTTAAAAATATCATACAGTTTGATTTTATGATCAAGAGCTATTTACTGCAATGTTACAAATGAGGCAATACAATGTTTTTGGTAACAGCTTTACCAATAAAAAGTCTAGTGTTTTTTAACATTAAACATAATTATATTACTTATTCAGATTAAATAAAGCCACTTTCAAACCATAGAAGGTGGTTTTTATTTATAGAATATATTTAGGAAGGAAAGTTAAGTTTATTAATATTGTATATCTTAAAAGGAACTATTAAAGGGTGCTTTACTTTATTATTTTATTCTTTACATGGGGATTTATGTGTAAATATTCTTTTATTTTAAGTTAAAATAACTTTAATTATTTCGTAAATCTACTTTTTATTTAGAATAATTATAATTAATTTTGCCGTCTAAATATTTTAAGGGTGAAAGTATCGTTATTAGTTGGTGCTGTTTTTTTAACAGCAGGCGGATTCTTGTCTGCTCAAAAAGTAGAATTTTATCATAATGGAGAGCTTAAAAGGGGAACAGTAATCAATAATGATTCACCCGTAAAGTGTAAGCAAATATTCTTAGAAAACTTTAAAATGTTTTTTAAAGGAGAATGTGAGCTAATTTTTCGGAATGAAAAAAATAAAAAAGAAACGATCATCTTAAAAGAAGGAGAAGAACTAAACTTGAAAATCCTTCCCGATAAAGTAATTCCTTTAGGAACATCAGAAATAAGAATTGAAGGCGTACAGCTTACCGCAAGAAAAAAACAGTTTTCAGAAATTTCTATTCAGCAGGAGGCACTTCAAAATCTCCAGTCCTTTTCTATCGGAGATGTTTTGCAGCAATTACCAGGTCAATATGTACAGCAGTTTGACAATACCCAGTTTAAAAATATTGTGTTCAGAACAGCAAGCGGATCATCTATAACAGGTTCCGGTAATATTCCTGGTGGAGATGATTTTGGAAACAGAGCGTTTGGGGTACAATTGATGGTGAATGATATCGCTTTATCCAACAACGAGAATATGCAGAGCTATGATTCTGCCAACAGCAGCCCCTTTGGGATTAGCTTTAGTAGTTCAGGCCGTGGAGGTAACTTAACTCCCGGGCAACCAAACTATGGTGTTGATTTAAGAGAAATCCCAACAGAAAGTATTGAGAGTATTGAAGTAATACAGGGAATTCCGGATGCCAAATATGGGGATTTAACGTCTGGTCTTATCAAGGTAAATACAATAGCAAAGGCTTCTCCTCTGAGACTTGATGCATCTTTAAGAGAAGGAACTTATCAGATTGGTCTAAACAAAGGTTTCGGGCTTAATAAGAACAATGCGCTTAATGTCTCGGCAGATTATATGAATTCACTTTCTGATCCAAGAACAGATTTGGTGGGATATGACAGAACTAATTTTAATATTCTTTGGTCGTCGAAGGGAAAAAGCGGTTTATCTAATAAACTTTCTGCATCATTTTCTACCAATACCAGTAAAGGAAAGAAAGATCCGGATGACCTGAATGGGATGGTTATCAATGTAGATAATAAAAGCTTTTCATTAGGGGATAATATTTCTTACAATTTTGCCCGAAATGGGAGAAAGCCTTTTTTCAGAATGGTAAGTGCAGATATTGGAATGAGTTATGCAACACAACTTACAGAAAGAAGATATTGGCTGAATCAGGGGGCCCGTCCTTATGGAAATTCTTCGGGAAACAGTGTTTACTATGCTCCCTATACTCCCCCAAGCTACGAAAATCAGGCCTTTTCAGATGGGAAACCTTTTAATATTTATACCAATTTCAGCATCAATGGAAATAAAGTAACCGCTTCCAAGTGGGTTCATGCCTATAGCTTCGGATTCAATTTCAGGTATGGAGATAACTTTGGAAAAGGGAGATATGGAACGGCAGGACAATTTGCCTCACTGAAAGCAAGCGGACAGAGTACAAATGGGATGAGGGATTATAACTATCGTGATAATGTACTTTCCAGCAAGCAGTATGCTTTTTATGCCCAGGATAATATTACCAAAGCTTTTGCTAACAAACATATTTTAAGAGCCAATTTAGGATTACGTTACGATCTTCAGAATTCTTATTCCACTTACTCTCCAAGGGTCAATACTTCTTATCAGATGGGAAATCTTTCTGTAAGAGGAGGGGTAGGATTGACCTCTAAAGCACCATCATTGAATCAGTTGTATACTGCACCAAGGTATTTTGACTTCCTGTTGGGAGATTACCGTCTGCCAGGTTATTATTCAGCGGCGATTATGCAGACGGTTGTTACTCCGGGAGATAATTCAGATCTGAAACCTTCACGAAGCTGGAAAACAGAAATAGGAGTGGATTACAGATTTCCCTTTGGAACTGTTAACCTTACCGGTTACTATAATACGTTATTTGATGGATTTACTACCATGAGTGTACTGAAGACAATGGATAAGGCTAAAGTAAATGTTAATATCGTAGGAACACAAGTTCCAACTTTTGAAATTGTGGGCACGGAAAAGTTCCATTACCTCCAGAACCGCATTGTTAATGGATATGAATCTGTGGATAAAGGACTGGAGCTTATGGCTAATTTCAAAAAAATCGAAGCCCTTAACCTTGTGATTGGTTTTAATGCCAGTTATGTAGAAACTTCAGGACGTAAAGATGATGGTCTTTACACATTCACAGCTCCTACCATTACAGATAAGAATTTTGAATACGGAATTTATAACGATACCCGAAATAAGAGCACCATGGCCAGAGCGAGTTTCAGCTTTGACTATCACCTTGCTAAGGCAGGATTAATTATAGGATTGAGAACAGATCATTTCCTTTTAGACAAGAAATTGTCAGGTGCCAACGATATTTATCCTGTAGGGTATCTTAAATACGGTGGAGAGATAGAGATGATTCCGGAAAATGACAGAACTAATCCTTTATATCAGAACCTATTCCTGAAACCTACGGATGAGAAGCTTTCAGGTTTATATAACAAAACTCTGCATAATGTTCATTTAAGGGTAACAAAAGATTTCTTAAGCGGTTTCAGACTCTCGGTATATGTAAGTAATGTTTTCAATTTAAAAGCATATAACGAACAAGGATATCTGTATCCCAACTTTACTTCTACATCATTTGGAGCTAATATTTCCTATAAATTTTAATCATAATACTAAAAATAAAAACAATGAAACGATTAATAATATTGCTGATCATACCAGTTCTGGCCCTTGTAGGATGTAACAGAGATGAGGACTTCGGCGGAAATAACGAGATTAAGCCTGTTCCGTTTACTGTAAATATTAAATATGATGCTTCTAAATATCCTTCCGTTGCAGACAAAGCGGTAGCCAACGTAACCGTTACTATGGAAAATGCAGCCACTGGTGATAAAATTACAGGAAAAACCGATGCTAATGGAGATTTAAAATTAACGGCTTTACTACCGGGAACTTACAGCATTCAGGCTGAACTGCAGTTGAAGAAAAGCGAATATGAGCAGCAGCTGGGGCAGGAAACGAGCTATGAAATCGTACATTTCGGAGGATTCCAGGAAAAAGTAACCGTTAATGCCAATATCTCGTCTACATTGGTAAGAATTTCCAGTGGAAATCTTGGAGATCTTGTGATCAAACAATATTATTATGCAGGTTCAGATAATAAACTGGGCGCTAATTTCAGAGATCAGTTTATTGAGATTCACAACAATTCTGACCAGACTATTTATGCTGATGGTTTATACCTTGTTTTTCTGGAAGGAAATGTGAATAATAATGTAACCAGTTATACTTTACCTAATGGACAGTATGACTGGAGCCAGACAGCAGGGGGAGGAACAGCCGCCAATACGGACTATGTGTATTCCAATATATTAATTAAAGTTCCCGGAAGTGGAAGCCAATATCCTATTTTACCAGGAAAAAGTATCATTGTAGCCCAAACAGCCATTAATCATAAAATGCCTTTTAATGATATTAATGGTGTAGGGGTAGCCATACAGGACCCTTCTAAAACCGTTGATCTGAGCAATGCTGACTTTGAAACCTATATGGGAGACTATAACATAAGCAATGGTAAAAAACCTTTCGCATGGGATATTCAGAATATTATGGTACCGGATATGCTGGTGAACTATTGGAGTATTGCTTCTAATGACCTTATCCTGAATGTTAATTCTATGCTTGGAGTAGGGATTTTGAGAGCTACGGATGCTGAAATTGCAAGCTGGAAAAAAGTTGCCGCTCCTAAAGCACCTATCGGAACACTGTTTTTACAGGTTCCTAAGAAATTTATCATAGACGGTATAGATATTACAGATAAGGAGCAAAAAGCACCTAAGGATTTCCCGTCTGATATTGATGCATCAAGAACTTTCATTGTTAATAATACTAACGGATTGGCAGAGGGTACTTTTACGGGACTTTCTGTAATTCGTAAAACAAAAGAAATCATTAATGGCCGTGTAGTATTGCAGGATACCAATAATTCTGCCAATGATTTTGTAACCATTAAAGCAAACCCTAGAGGATATGCACAATAAAAGAAAAAAAATAAGAAAAGTTTTTCAATACAGTATGTTGGGATTGGCTGCTTTAAGCAGTCAGTTCTTTCATGCTCAGAATACGCATTTAGATAGTATTAATATAAGTTCTGTAGAAAAGGATATCAGACTCAATGATCCTTATATCTCTTTTTTTCAGCCTTTAGATTTTTCTCAGACAAGCTTTCAGTTTTCTACAACGAAACAGAACTTTAAAAGAGTTCAGACTGCTGATAAAATCGGCAGCTTTACTTTTCAATCCGAAGGAGTTTATAAACTGAATGATAAAATTGCATTATCAGGAAAACTTCAGGCAGATAAAACTACTGAAGATAATGTTCCCTATATTCTGAATGATGAGAGAACTACCAATTCTTCCTTTATTTACAACCCTTCTTATTATTGGGCTCCCCGTTCGGCAAGATGGCAGAAGCAAAGCTACTTTATTAATGGGCAGTTTGCCTATAACCCTGTGAAACCGGTTATTTTACAGATAGGCGGAGAAGGAAGGTATGCCAAATCCTACAGGCAGAATGCCGATCCCAGACCAAAAGTGGATGATTATACTTATAAAGCCTTTGCCAAATTGGGATTGAAATGGAGACAGCATGCTATTTTTGGAAAATTGAGTTACATCAACCATTATAAAGGGAATGATATTATGTTTGTGAGTATTGGAGGAAATATCCCTGCCAATGACAGCATCTATATCCGTTACAATGAAGGTTATGGTAACCAGTATATAGGAAATACGATATTTAGAAATTCTGAATATAAAATGGGAGGTTATATCTGGGGTGGAGAATATGCTTTTAACACTGTCAGTACTCACTTTTCTGCAGGGTATGATTATACAAATGTGATAGAACGTTTTTATAAGATCTATGAATATCAGGATGCCAGCTATGCATATCATAAAGATTATACAAAATATTCTGGGCTGAAGACCGATCTGCATAGTTTCTACATTAATTTCTTAGGAAACTATAACGGAAAAAAATGGGCTTCGGCGGTTACCTATAAGGATCAGCTGGATACCAATTACAACTACCCATTACAGTACAGAACATACCGTCTGGAGCAGAAAAACCTCTCATGGAAAAGTAGTGTAGTGTGGTTCAATCATAAAAATGAGGCATTTAAAATGCTCTTGGATGCAGGATATGGTGAAAATCATGTCAAAGATGTATCTGTAGTGATGGATAGAAAACTTTCTTTTTTTCAGTACCGTTTGGGGTTGGAAAGAGAATTTGCTCTGATGCCTTCCAATAAACTGGCTGTAGGAATTACTCAAAATCTTTACGTGCCGTTGCAAAAAGAATTCAACTATGCACCTTATCAAAGTTCTAAAGATAATATCTTTGTATCCAAAATAGCACAACCTGACTTTGCTTATGATGCCACCCCTAAAATAGGGCTTAACCTGAATGCAAGTTACCGTTTGGATGAAGGTAAAATAAGATATGAACTGTTTGGAAGCTTTACTCAGGTCTGGCTGATGAACAGTACTTATAAAAATGGAGCAGATTATAATGGAAAAGCCAATCAGATTGCTGCTGTAGGGCTGAATGTTTATTATTAAAAAAGAAATGAAAGACAGATATCTCGCTTTTCTGGCCGTTGCCGGAATAGTATGTTTATTGAGTTATACTTCTAATGACCCTACGGGATATACCGTAGAAGAGCTGCGTACCTTATACAGCAGCGGAGACCAGTCTAAGTGGCCGGTTCCCCATTTATTTAATGAAGCTAAAGAAGGCTTTCAGGATATAGGACCTTTATCTGAAATGACCTATCCTAAAGACAATCCCTATTCTGAAGATAAAATGGAGCTGGGAAAAATGTTATTTTTTGATCCCAGATTATCTAAAAGCGGACAAATATCGTGTGCAAATTGCCATAATCCTGAGATTGGATGGTCAGACGGAAGCAGGGTTTCATTTGGTCATGACAGGCAGACGGGAACCAGAAATGCACCTACCCTGGTCAATATAGGATATGCAAAAACTTTCTTCTGGGACGGCCGCGCAGCGACACTGGAAGAGCAGGTAAAAGCACCTATTGAAAATCCAGTAGAAATGAATCTTCACATGTCAATGGCGACAAAGAATATCCGAAAAATTAAAGACTATAAAGCACTCTTTGCAAAAGCTTTCGGAAACGGAGATATTACAGAATATAAAATTGCCAAAGCAATTGCTACTTTTGAGCGTTCTCTCATAAGCCCGCCTTCTAAGTTTGATAAATTTGTTTCCGGAAAGAAAGATGTGCTGACAGATGCCGAAGTGAACGGACTTCATTTATTCCGTACCAAAGCCAATTGCATCAATTGTCATAACACCCCTTATTTTTCTGATCAGAAATTCCATAATCTAGGGCTGACTTACTATGGAAGGAAATATGAGGATTTGGGAAGATATGTGGTTACCAATAAAAATGAAGATGTAGGAAAATTCAAAACACCTACCCTGAGGGAAGTTTCCGAAAACAAACCTTATATGCACAACGGACTTTTCCCAGAACTGGCTAATATTGTCATGATGTACAATGCCGGAATGGGCAGAGAAATCCCGAAAGGAGATCAGATCAATGATCCTAAATTTCCACATAAATCAGAAATGGTGGAAAAACTGAATTTAACGGATGAAGAAATTTTTGACATTGTAGCTTTTTTAAAAACTCTGAATAGCTACAAATACAAAATGCGCCCACCTGAATTACCCAAATCATAACAATTATAAAAAAAGAGAAACATGAAAAAACTATTATCATTAGGATTCTTTGCCTTAAGTATCATCGTTTTTGCACAACTGCCGGAAGGAAAAGCCAACGTTGGTGATTCTTATGGTGCAGGAGTTTCTGCAGATAAAGAAGCAAAAGCAGTTTCTATGCAGAATCTAAACGAGATCCTGAATACAAAACCTATTACAGAAGACGTTACCATTAAAGGAAAGGTAACCGATGTATGCCCTAAAAAAGGATGCTGGATCACGTTGGAAAACCCACAGAAAACAAAGGTTTTTGTAAAAATGAAAGACTATGCATTTTTCTTACCGGCAGCCATTAAAGGAAAAACAATTGTATTGGACGGAAAAGCCGAGCTGAAGAAAACTTCCGTAGAAGAGCTTCGTCACTATGCGGAAGATGCTAAAAAATCTCCCGAAGACATTGCAAAAATAACTGAACCTGCAACAGAGATCAGATTACTGGCATCAGGGATAAAAGTAGTTCAGTAACAAACTTTCTTATATTATTCAAAAAAGCTCTTCCGATGATGTTGGAAGAGCTTTTTTACTTCTGTACTTAATAGATTATTGTATACCTTTTTTCAAACTGTAGAAAAATGATGGGTTGAGTTTCTTCATAAAAATTAATTTGCGCCAAAAAACATAGTCCTTTTTTTACAGAAAAATACTTACATTCGTGTAATATTAAAGCAAAATTCAGAATGAAATACTCTAAAATTATAGTCATTGCTGCCCTGTTGCTGTTTCAGTTAAATATGGCACAGGAAAAAGCAGATATCGTATTAAATAAAGCACTCAAAGAAGCTAAAGCAGAAAAGAAAAATGTCTTACTGATGTTCCACGCTTCATGGTGTAAATGGTGTAAGATGATGGAGAAAAATATGGATCTTCCGGAGGCTAAACCTATTTTTAATAAAAGATTTGTCACTGCTTATGTGGATGTTCAGGAAAGAGGAGAAAAGAAAAGCCTTGAAAACCCCGGTGGACAGGAGCTGATGAATAAATATAAAGGAGAAAATGCAGGACTGCCTTTCTGGGTGATCATCAACCCGAAAGGGGAGGTATTAACCAATTCTTTCAATGAAAAAGACGAAAACCTGGGATCTCCGGCAACTCCGGAAGAAGTAACCCTTTTTGTGACTAAGCTGGGAAAAGCTTCAAAGCTTAATAAAGAGGAAACTCAGATTATTCATAACGTATTTGGGAAGAAATAAGATCCCCATATAACAAAAATAAAATCCCCGGAATTAATACATTCCGGGGATTTGCTTTAATACTGTGTAACCAGTTATAATTCTTTATAAATATATTCAATATTACTCCACAGTACGGCATCTTCCGACTTTGTCATTTCTGATGGAGTGGTAAAAACAATTCCAAACATATTTTCATATTGAGTAGTGCCAAAAAATGTATTCAGAGCAATAGTAAGCCCGTCAGAACCGTTTCTTGGCTCACGTTTCATATATCTGAAAGTTCTCTTTAAAGTAAAGGTAGAAGTATTTTTGTTGAAATCACCGATATAATTCGGTTTATTGCTGTTGTCATTAATTAAAACAGAATCATTGATGATTTTAATACTGTACGTCATATCTGCTGATGTACCGGATATTAGTTTTATTGAGCTGTTTTTCAGATCAAGATCTATTTTGTTCCATGCCGGTTTCTTATATAAGCTCCAGTAATTGCTGAGATAAGACTCATCAGGATTAGATTTGCTTCCTGATGATCCTTTGTAAAGAACAGTACCCTTTACGCGATAACTTTTGAACTCAAATTGGTAAGCCTGCTTATCTATAGGTCTTGGATCCTCAATCGTATTATCATTATTTCCACATGAGATCAGTGACAGCGAGATCAGCGCAGCATAAAATGGGTATTTCATCGGTACTTTTTACAAAAATAGGTGTTTTGCACGGACCTGTGAAATAGAAAAGAGAGAAAGTTGCTTCTGTAACGGGTAAAAAATCAAATATGTAAAGATAGTGAAAGAGTAAACAGGGGTATTTACTCTTTCAACTTCTTCAACTTGATTATACTATTTACCAAAATAGATCTGATCCTGCTTCTGCTGTTCATTATAAATGATCTGGAAGCTTACAGGCATATATTGGTAAAGCAATTTCCAGTGTTGGATTTTAGCATGTTTTTTAAAACTTTCGAAAGATCTTACAAAGAGGTTTTCGATCATCGTTTTCACGTATGAATCACCATTTCTGTAAAGCCAGTCCATCAGTTTGATGTGATGGGCAATAATGCTGATCTTCGATTCCTGTAAAAGATTCTTCAGATAATTGACAGTAGCCTGCATGATCCCAGCGAAATTGTCCTGTACAGACAACTGTGTGATTTCACTGCGAAGTGGAGCATAGAAAAATTTTAAGTATTCAACAGCTATTTTTTGATTAATAGTTTGCATTTGTACTTTCATCATAATTAAGAATTTTTCAAACACTTTTTATTGTAGCGAAATGTATACCAAAATTTAAAGGCATGCTGCAAAAATAAATACTCCTATGATCACTGCTATGTGAGTGAGTAATATCTCAGAATTATGTTTATTAGTGGTTGTTTTCCAGGTTTTCCAATCTGAAATTCTTCTGATTTTATTTTTCATAATCTATTGATTGTGAGTTATTTTTAATTTTGTTTAAATTAAACACTTTGTAATGAAATAGGTGAAAAATGTAACAAACCCTTTATATGCCATGACTGTAAATTTGTCTTGAATAGACCTGCTGCAGGTCTGAAGACATATGACTAAAGATCTTTTTCCGGTATTCTTCACTGCAAAATGCTGTAAAATTGTCCAGAGAATAGATAAAAGTAGTTTCAATGGCATTTTTTAAGACAGTATCTCCACTAGTGTAGATTTTGTCCATTTTCTGTAAACTCCTGAACAGTAGATTTGTGTCATTCTGACGGATCATGTTTTTAATACGTTCACTGAATGTCCGGATTATGCTGTATGAATTCTGGATTTTGATTTCTTTTACTTCATTTCCAAAGTCAGGAACCACTTCAGTGATTTCATGTACGGCTTGTAGATAGTTCATATAATTATATTTTTAATGAGGATTTTGTTCAAGTATTTTGATAAAAGCTCCAAAGATTAAAATGACCAAAAATGCAAAGAAGATCATATGATAAGGTTTCAGCCATGAGGGTGTTTTGGGGCCTCTGCTTTTTAATCTTCTTAGCTTATCTATCCTGTTTAATGTGTTTAAGTCCATTTTTAGATGTTTTGAGAATGAAGATGCCAAAGGTATTCCGTTGGAAGTGGTTTTTGTATAATGCGTTATTGGTTAGGTGGTTATGTTGGGATCGCTTTGCCATTGAAACATTACAAACATGTCAAAATGATAAGGCGTTTATCAAATTGAAAAGAAGGAACCGTTTTTCTGTGTAGGATTTAAGAGGAATCCCAACCATTAAATTCACAAAAGAATTATAACACTTAAGTTATTTTTAAGTAAAGAGCTTTATGTATTATATAAGAAGTACACATAGGTTTTGAAAATGTTAGATTTCGGCTTTAGTTAACTTTTTTGCAGTACTATTTTAATTTTCTAAAGTGAACTAAAGTGTTTTAAAATAAAGCTTTTGTGCCTTTTGTAGTTTAAAAATTCAGCACAAACCAAAAATAAAATCAATACTATTCTTAAGTTTCGCAGAAAGGATAAGAATGAATATCTTTGCAGTTCAAATATTCAGAAAAATGTTTTCAAAAATAATAGTACACAGAGTCGGAAATAAGATCAACGGAGAATCTTTAACGCTTTCCCAGGAAGAATTAAAGCTGGAAGAAGGAATGGCAGAAATGCTTGAAAATTACTTTTTAGGTTCTTTTAAATCAGAAGAAACTTTCCATTTTTACAGTGATACTTATCTGGTGAACAACCCTGTTTACAGTGCTGTATCTGAAATTTTTGAGGATCAGTCCAAATTTATCTGGGAGTCTGAAAATATCGCTAAGCACCTTTTCGAAGCTGCAGAAAATCCCAGAGTGCAGGGAGGGGAATTATTTATTGTATTTTTTGAAGAAGAAAGTGAGCGCCCGGACAGAGTACATAAGATAGGGATCTTTAAAACTGAAAAAAGAGAATCTTTCCTTAAAATCAATCCTTCAGAAGAAACATTTGATATCGAAAAAGATCAGGGAATTGGTTTATCTAAAATTGATAAAGCTGCATTGATCTACAACAATAATAAAGAAACCGGATATGTACTTTCTGTGGTTGACAACAACAAAAACGGGGATATGTACTACTGGTTTGAAGATTTCCTGAAAGTAAAACAGCGTGATGATGAGTATTTTCACACTCAGGAAGCTTTAATGGTCTATAAAGATTATATCACCAAACAGCTTCCACAGGAATTTGAAGTTTCCAAAGCAGACCAGGCAGATTTCCTGAATAAATCCATCAATTTCTTCAAAGAAAAAGAAGAATTTAAGTTAGATGAATTTGCTACCGAAGTTTTGGGAGATGAACATGTGATTGAGAGTTTCGTGAACTTTAAAACAGACTATGAACAGGATATGCAGGTGAATATCGCTGAAGAATTCCCAATCAGTGAAGCAGCAGTGAAAAAGACTCAGAGACATTTCAAAAGTATTATCAAACTGGATAAAAATTTCCATATCTATATTCATGGTGACCGTCAGAAGCTGGAAATGGGAGAGGACGATAAAGGAAAATATTACAGACTTTATTTTGAAAAAGAGGTATAATAAAGATGTCCATTTTGGCATTTTAAAAATAAAAAGGGCGGGTTTACCAATTGGTAAACCCGCTCTTTTATTATAGTCTGTATTTAAATTCATTTTTCAGCTTCCTTTGCTTTTTTGCAAATCTGCCATATTGCTTCTATTACTTCTTTCGGAAGAAAAGAGATCTGTTGTACTCAAAATTCATCCTGGCAATATTCAGTACAGAAATTCCCTGAGGACATTCTACCTGGCAGGCTTCTGTATTCGAACAGTGCCCGAATAATTCAGAATCCATTTGAGTAACCATGTCCAGGACACGTTTATTTCTTTCTTCTTTCCCCTGAGGCAATGATGCCATATGAGTGATCTTTGCGGAGGTAAATAAAGCGGCACTTCCGTTTTTGCAGGTAGCAACACAAGCTCCACATCCGATGCACGCAGCAGAATCAAAAGCTTCCTCTGCAGTTTGATGAGTAACCGGAATTGCTGTAGCATCAGGAGCCTGACCGGTATTCACTGACACGAAACCTCCTGAAGAGATAATTCTGTCAAAAGCAGAACGGTCTACTTTTAAATCTTTTTTCACAGGAAAAGCTTCTGCCCGGAATGGCTCAATAAGAATTGTTTCTCCATCTTTGAAGGATCTGAGGTGAAGCTGACAGGTTGTTGTATTTTTTAAAGGGCCATGGGCAATACCATTAATCATCATTCCACACTGCCCGCAGATACCTTCACGGCAATCGTGATCGAATTCCACAGGCTCATCACCTTCAATGATCAGCTTTTCATTTAAAGTATCCAGCATTTCAAGGAAAGACATATGGGAATTTAATCCTTTCAGGTCATAACTGACCAGTTTTCCATCACTTTCTTTGTCTTTCTGTCTCCATATCTTAAGATGTAAATCCATAATTTTCTGTTTTTTATTTGTAACTTCTTACCGTTGGCTGAATCTCTTCAAAGATTAAAGGTTCCCTGATCAGCTCAGGTTCTCCGTTTTCACCTTTCCAGGCCCACGCAGAGATAAATTGATACTCTGCATCATTTCTCATCGCTTCTCCGTCGGGCGTCTGATACTCTTCCCGGAAATGAGCACCGCAGGATTCATTGCGGGTTAGCGCATCATAGCACATCAGTTCCCCGATTTCGAAATAATCGGCAACACGGCCTGCTTTTTCCAGCTCGCTGTTCATTTTATCTCCCTGTCCGGAAACCCTTACGTCTTTGTAGAATTCCTGTTTCAGTTTTCTGATTTCCTGGATGGCATATTTTAATCCTTCTTCATTTCTGGCCAGACCACAATAGTCATATAATAATTTTCCCAAAGTTTTGTGGAAATAGTCAACTGTTTTTGTTCCTTTAATATTGATAAAATCCCGGATCTGGTTTTTAACTGCATTTTCAGCCCGCTCAAATTCAGGAGTATCCGGTGAAATTTTTCCAGTGTGAATTTCATCAGCCAGATAGTTGGCAATGGTATAAGGAGCAATAAAATATCCATCTACAGAAGCTTGCAAAAGTGAGTTGGCTCCCAATCTGTTGGCTCCATGATCGGCAAAATTAGCTTCACCTAGTGCAAACAGCCCCGGGACAGTGGTCATCAGCTCATAATCTACCCAAAGTCCACCCATTGAAAAGTGGGCTGATGGTGAGATCATCATTGGCTCTTTATAAGCATCATATCCTGTGATTTTAAGATACATATCGAATAAGTTCCCGTATTTCTCTTTGATCTTATCTTTTCCCTGTTCTTTGATGGCTTTTGAAAAATCCAGATAGACTGCATTTTTCAAAGGTCCGATTCCAAAGCCTGCATCAATTCTTTCTTTTGCTGCACGGGAGGAGATGTCTCTTGGAGCAAGGTTTCCGAAAGCCGGATATCTTCTTTCCAGATAATAATCTCTTTCATTTTCAGGAATATCATTGGGAGGTCTGTTTTCACTTTCTTTTAACGGAACCCATATTCTTCCGTCGTTACGTAATGATTCGGACATCAGGGTCAGCTTAGACTGATAATCTCCGGACTGTGGAAGAGAAGTAGGGTGCACCTGAATCCAGCTTGGGGAAGCCATTAAAGCTCCTTTTTTATGGGCTCTCCAGATTGCAGAACCGTTACAGCCCATAGCGAGTGTAGAAAGGTAATAGATTTTTCCGTATCCTCCTGTTGCCAGTATTACGGCATGGGCGGCATGTCTTTCAATTTCTCCTGTGTCTAAATTTCTTACGATAATTCCTCTGGCTTTTCCGTCAACGGTAACCAGATCAAGCATTTCATGTCTTGAAAAAAGCTGTACAGAACCTTTTCCAACCTGTCTCATGAGAGCCTGATAAGCTCCCAGAAGCAGCTGCTGTCCGGTTTGTCCTCTTGCGTAGAAAGTACGGCTCACCTGAACCCCTCCAAATGACCGGTTGTTGAGATAACCTCCATATTCACGTCCGAAGGGAACGCCCTGTGCAACGGCCTGATCGATGAGGTTTAAAGAACATTCCGCCATACGGTAAACATTGGCTTCACGGGCTCTGAAATCCCCGCCTTTCAAAGTGTCAACAAACATTCTGTAAACGCTGTCACCATCATTTTTATAATTTTTAGCAGCGTTTACACCACCCTGTGCTGCCACAGAGTGAGCTCTTCTAGGGCTGTCCTGAAAACAGAAGGATTTTACGTTATATCCCATTTCTCCTAAAGAAGCCGCGACAGAACTTCCTGCCAGTCCTGTTCCTACAACAATAACGTCCAGTTTCTTGCGGTTGGCAGGGTTCACCAGTCTGGCCTTCTTTTTATAGTTAGCCCATTTATGTTCTAATGGGCCTTGTGGTATTTTTGAATCTAAAATCATGATCGTTCTGTTTAATGATAAGTAAAAAATACATACACCGGCATCAATGCAAAACCTACACAGATAATGATTGAATAGGCAATTCCGATAGTTTTAAACCACTTTACGAACTTCGGATGATACAGTCCCAGTGTTCTTACGGCACTGTGTATCCCGTGTATCAGGTGATAGCATAGGGCGATCATCGAAATGATGTAAATGATCACGTACCACCATTCTTTGAAAACATTTACTACCAGAATGTACAGGTCTTTATTTCCGTTCTCATCCAAAGGCGGATTTCCGAATTTGTAGATATACCAGAAATTCTGAAAATGGATGACAAGGAAGATTAAAATTAATGTTCCGAGGATTCCCATGTTTCTGGAAGCCCAGTTGCTGGCTCTTCCGCGTCCGTCAGATTGATAGCTGCCACCTGATTTTTTATTTTTTAAAGTGATGATCAGCCCGTCTGCAGCATGTAAAATAATACTGGCATACAAAACATAAGAAACTATTTTGATAATAATATTTCCCGATAAAAAATGCGAATAGGCATTGAACTGCAGATGAGCCTGCTCCTGTGGGAGAAAAAGTTGAAGATTTCCAAGGAAATGAATCAACAGGAAGAAGCCCAAAAAGAGTCCTGTAAGGCACATCAGCATTTTTCTTGACAATGTTGATAACATATGTTTGATTTAATGATTAATAATATCCTAAGACTTTCATCCACAATCCTCCTACAACCATATAAATGATCAAGAGTACGACTCCTATTTCAAGACCTCTGACCCACCAGGATTTCAGATCTACATAGCCACTTCCGAAGAATACCGGAGCCGGACCGTGTCCGTAATGGGTAAGCACTCCATACACTGATCCCATGAAACCTAGCATCATGGCCAACAGCATAGGTGGAATTCCCAAAGAAACACCTACTCCCAGCAACGCAGCATACATCGCTGCTACATGGGCTGTGGCACTTGCAAAAATATAGTGACTGAAGAAGTAAACCACAATGATCACAGGGAATGCGACCTGCCAGCTTAATCCACCGATTTTTACCTTGATAAGATCACTGAACCAGCCAATGAAGCCTAATTCATTCAATGAACTTGCCATCATCACCAGAACGGCAAACCAAACGATCGTATCCCAGGCTCCTTTTTCACCTTTTACATCCTCCCAGGTTAATACTGATGTGAGTAATAATAATGTCAACCCAATGAAAGCCGTTGTAGTAGCATCAATAGAAAGTGCACCACCAAAAATCCAAAGACCTAAAAGAATAAAAAATGCCAGTAACATTAACCATTCGTTTCTTGAAATTGGCCCCATTTCTTTTAATTTCTGAGCCGCCATTTTAGGAGCATCACCTGTTTTTTTCAATTCAGGCGGATATAATTTGTAAAGTACCAGTGGAACAACAAAGAATGCTACTGCACCCGGTAAAAAACCTGCTGCTGCCCATGACATCCAGGTAATATCAATCCCGAGGTTGGCAGCAAATTTCTGACACATGGGGTTACTTGCTGTCCCTGTCAGAAACATAGAAGATGCGATAAGATTCATATAATAACTGTTCAATGTTAAAAATGAACCTAATTTTCTATGGGTTTCCGGTTTTTCAGGAACGGAATCAAAACTTATGGCCATAGATTTCATGATAGGGTAGATAATCCCTCCTCCTCTTGCGGTATTACTTGGAATGGCCGGAGCAAGACAAACGTCTGCAAGTCCCAGTCCATAGGCAAGCCCTAATGAACTTTTACCGAAAACTCTGATGAATAAAAAAGCGATGCGGTTTCCAAGGCCTGTTTTGATAAATCCGCGGGCAATAAAGAATGAAATCCCGATCAGCCAGATTACTTTATCTCCAAATCCGGAAAGTGCTTTTGTAATTGATTTTCCGGCATCTCCGGGAGCCACTACCTGCGTCAGTGCAGTGAAGGCTATAGCCATCATACACATGGTTCCCATGGGAGCGGCTTTAAGAATGATTCCTAAAATGGTTGCTGCAAAAATGGCAAAAAGATGCCATGCATCCTGAGTAACACCGTCCGGTACAGGTATAAACCATATAATCAACGCAACAGCAAATGTGATGGCTACGTTTTTAATATTAATTTCTTTCATGATAGTAACTGTTTATTAGGTTAGAATCTACTCTGTACCTGAACGATGAATAGATTGTTGTTATATTGTGAGGTGTTTTCAACCTGATGTTTGTAGCGGTCAAACTGTACACCCAGCTGAATTCTTGCTCCGTAGTTTTTCAGGAATTCCAATCCGAACATTGGGGTAATGGTCTGTCTTGGGTTGGAAGCCATTCTGAAGTTGGTATCAAGATATTCGTACCGGCAGGATAGTTCGAAGGCGCTGAGATTTTTGTGGTTGATCTCATATCTTAAATTCGGAAGAAAATAAGCACCGCGAACCAGGTACTGGTCAGGATTTTCAGGCCTTAGTTCAGGAGCGATAGAGTTGTAAAGAACGTGATTGGTTGCCTGTTTGGCTTCCAGCTGCATATCAAGGCTCCATTTCGGATCAAATTTTACGAGAGAGCTCAGATCTACCCCTACCGCATATACTTTTTTACTGAATACCTCTCCGATACCTCCATTAAGACCTACATTGAAGCTGTATTTCTGAGATAATCCAAAAACAAGACGGGTAGAATACTGCTTTCCATTATCATTATCATTTACCTGGTTTTTCCCGTTTCCATTCACTACAGAGACTGCATACTGAAAAGGTATTTCTCCCAGCTGAAGCTGTCCGGTGGCAGACATCCCGATCTGGAAACTCGTCCAGCCCAGTTTTCCGAATTCAGTATACTGGTTGGACCAGTCTAAAGACTTGATGATATCAATAGGATAGGTCTCTTCAATACCGAACCATGGTCTGAACTGTCCTACAGTAATGGCTAATTTGGGGTTGAAGGTGTACTTCAGATAAGCGTTTTCGAGAACTCTGCTTTTAGGATCATTTTTAAAATCAGCAAGGTTGGCCAGCACCACAACTTCTGTACGTTTACTGATCTGTGCCCGCAATTGTACCCTCATGTATTTGAGCATGAAATTATTATCAGTTCCGGAGCCGTCGGTGTGGTGAAGCCCGTTTACATCTACATCTTTACTCATCCCAACCAGATAGCGGGCCTGGAAAAGGCCTTTGATCTGAAGTTGTGGATATTTTACATTGTCTTCTTCCTGTTGAGGAGGCTGGGCTTTCAGAGAATCCTGAATCTGTGCAGTGGCTGATAACCCGCAGGCCAGCATACAGAGGATCAGGCTTTTCCTTTTGATTGAAAAAAAGTCCATATCTTTTTGTTTATTTTTTTAATGTTTTGAAGTCTGTTTTGCTTCATAAGTTTTTGTAAAACACTTATGAAGCTGTATTAAAAACTACCTCCTACAGATCTTTGATCTAGCCACCTCTCCGGAAGAGGAGACATGTAATTGAAGTGATCCGGATGAACGTCTGGTTTTCAAAAACTACAGAATACTTTTGATAAGTTTAATGGGATGCTGAAATACGATATGTAGTTTATTATTTTATAAGTTTTGTAGTATATATGTTTAGTTTAATCCTAAGAAAGTGAACGGTGCAGATTCTTTAAAATTTGCGTTGGATTTTCCGTTGTAAGTATGGTTATTGCTTAGATCCAGTTTCATTACTTTACCTTTCGGACTTAGGTCAAAATCATTAAGATCTACCCAGAAAGTATTGGGAGTAAAAACAGTTTCAAAATAATAGACCCTATTTTTCTGATCTGAAACCGAACGCCATCTTGTAGATGATATATTGGGCTCTGTAGCTGAGGTAATCCCGTAAGGTACAGAACAGTTTCTGATGACACCAAAAACACTGGCAACGGCTGTACGGATATCTGCGGTCTGCGGAATAGCATTGATATAGTAAGAAGCTCTTACAAAACGGTCTGCTGCACGGTTGGTTCCGGGGAGCATTACTGTACCAGGTATTCCTTTCCAGTAATTGTTAAGGGCAAGCTGTTCTTGAAAAATCGGAGAGTTGGTCATTACGGTGTAAGACGGATCATGATGAATGACCAGTTTTCCGTTGATGTATTCGAATACGGCATTATCACCTGAAGCATCTGAAATAGAAAGGTGAATGGTGGTAAATCTTTCTGTTCCCGGAATATAATCACTTACAATAACGAATGGTTCTTTGCTTGAAAATTCTACGGCTTCTTTTACGGTAGCAAAATTATCAAGATAATACTGCGCCCACAATGAAATAGCAAGTCCCTTTTTACTTCCTTTTCCATCGAATTTCGGATACTGGGATTCTCCTAACCAGAGAAGGTTGGCAACCAGTCCTTTTTCATTCATTCCGTCTGCAGAGGCAATATCCCATGAAGAACTGATGATGCTTCCGTACTTAGAGGTCCATTTTACAGATTTTGGACCGGTTTGTCCGTTGCGGTCAATTCCTTTGGGAAAGACCCAGAGGTTGGCCGGGATTTCATCACGCCAGTCCATGGAACGGGCTGTAAGAACAGTATTTTGGGGACCTTTGTAAACAACCCTTGTACAGGCTTCTGATGGATTCCATAATCCTATAGAGAGGACCAGAGAAAATAAAATTAATGGGAACTTTTTCATAATACTATTGTTTGGATTTAAATTTTTTATTGTAATTATTATGAATAATTCAATAGATTCATGTTAGATTCATTATTTGGTGATATAAATTTAGAAAAATTTGTTTGAATAACATAATTATTAAGGTTAATAATGCGTAATTTATGTTATGAATCATGGTTAAAAGGAAAAAATTTGATAGCTGTAGAAATTTTTGTATATTTTATAAATGCCATACTAAAAAGAGTTAAAAATGAAGAATATTTTAATACGTTTTTTTCTCTTTCCGATGTATAGAAACTTCCTTTGCAGTGCCGAAGGTCACACTTTAAATTTAAGCGTTACAAAATAGAAAATTATTTAAAAAAACGCTATATTTGATTGATAGACTGAAGAGATATATGAATTTTATAGAATGCCATGAAGAACCTATCCATATTCCGGGTTCTATACAAAGTTTTGGTTATTTGATTGGCATTGATGCGGAATCCCGTGCCATTACTTTTTTAAGCAGGAATATTTCGGATATATTTAATATCGGGAACTTGTATGAGCTTTTCGACAGGAAAATTACTGACTTTCCCGAAAGTTTTCAGGGCATTATTGATTCAGAGATCTATTCTTCACTGGATAAGTTTACCAGACGTAGAAATGAAACTTATTTTGACAAAATTTTTATCAGTGGTAAAGAATATCATTTCTCTGTTTTTAAGGGAGGAAATTCTATTTTTCTGGAATTTGAAGAGGTTCTTCTTAATCCTGACAAACGGATTTCTAATAAGTACGATAATTTTTACATCATTGATAATGAAAAGGAACTTTGGAATCATCTCTTGGAAACCCTTGCGAAAGTAGTGAACTACGACCGTATGATGGTCTATAAATTCATGATGGATGGCTCCGGAAAAGTGATTGCTGAAAAGAAACATGAAGAGATGGAAAGCTTTCTTGGCCTTCATTACCCCGAATCTGACATTCCGAAGCAGGCAAGAGATCTTTATCTTAAAAAGAGAAAAAGAATCTTCAGTAACGTATATGCTGATACCGTTCCGATTTTAAGTAAAGTCAACGAAAATATAGATCTTACTTTTTCAGCTTCAAGAGCAATGTCTCCTGTTCACGGGCAGTATCTTAAAAATTCGGGAGTGGCTTCCAGCTTCAGTGTGTCTATTATTATTGATGACCATCTTTGGGGACTGGTAACCTGCCAGAATATAGAGCCGAAGCATATTGATCTTGAAGATAGGGTACAGGCTGGGATTTTTACCACTTTGGCAGCGAACGCGTATTCGTCATTTAAATCCAAAAGTGAACTGAATTACCGTTTAGAGCTGAATGATAAAGTCTCACAGTTAAAGGCGGAGTTTTTAAAGCATAATCATTTGTTTGATTCTCTCAGAGAGAGTAAAACAGAGATCAAAAACTTACCGGAAGCCGATGGTCTGGCTATCATTTCTGATGATAATATAACGATCACTGGAAATACACCAGGGCTTGAGAGTATTGCAAAGATCGTACAATGGGCACTAGAGAATACCAAAGACCGTATATATGTAAGCCGAAGCTTCCTTAAAAATCATAGAGAAGAGCTTGATTTGTCTGAAAATGCTGCCGGAATCATTATTTATTTTGTTGAAAGGGATAAAAATGAAATGCTGATCTGGTTCCGTAAAGAGTTTGATGAGCATATTAACTGGGCCGGAAATCCGGAAAAGAAGGTAGGAGTATTCTCACAAAACGGGGAAGAAAGAAAGATGATATCACCCAGAACCTCTTTCCGAATTTTCACAGAAAATATTAAAGGGTATTCTAAGAGATGGAATTCCCGGAATATTTCAGCAGTGCAGGCTGTAAGAGATTTAATTTTAGAAACTTCCCATAAAAACTATAATGCCATCAAAAGCCTTAATGATGAGCTTAAAAAAGTAAATGAAGAGCTTGACAGTTTTTCTTATACAATATCTCATGATCTTGGAACACCTCTTACAGTGATGAAACTTAATGCACAGATGCTGTTGGGAAATCTTGCAGGCGATTCTGAAAAAAGTAAAAATAAGATCAACACTATTATTGAAGAGATCGATAATATGGCTGAAATGATGCATGATGTACTGCAGCTCAGCAGAGCCAAGCACAGTGAAGTACAGCTTGAAAGCCTGAAAACGGTTCAAACGATTAAGAAAATCTCTGATAATGCAAAAATGACCTATGGAAGTCCTGCAAGTGAAGTTATTATTAAAGAATGTCCGGATGTTTTGGCGGATAAGACTATGCTTCATCAGGTGTTTTTAAATATCATCAACAATGCTGTAAAATATTCATCTCATAAAGAATTTCCAAAAGTAGAAATTGAAGGAACTGAAGAGGGACAGTCTATTATTTACCGGATTTCTGACAATGGAATTGGTATTCCTGAGGAAGAGAGAGATAAGATGTTTAAGATCTTCAACAGAATGGATAATGCAAAGAAATTCAAAGGAAATGGAGTAGGTCTGTCTATTGTGCACCGTATCATGACGAGAATAGGGGGGAGTGTAGATTATGAGAGCAATAAAGAGGGAACTTCTTTCATTTTAACGTTCAAAAAACCTTACATTTGAGAAACTTTTAAAATGTTATTTATGGTATCAGAATATCTTAAACAAAATACGGCAGACTATCACGATGCAGCAGAAAAACTTTTTAATTCTGAAAAGATTTTTAACAAAACATTCACTTTAGAAGATTATAAAAAGATCATCCATACCAATTATCTGATGCTTCTTCACAGTGAAGATAAAATATTCGGCAGCCTTTCTGATAAATATGCGGAGAAACTTCAGCTTGATGAAAGAAAGAAACTTTCTCTGATTGAAAAAGATCTGAAAAGTCTTTCGCTGGAAAATCAGACTGTTTCTCATGACCTTCAGTTTGACAATGAGCATGAGGCTTTGGGAGCTATGTATGTGATTGAAGGGTCTACACTGGGAGGGAATGTAATTGCCAAGCAGCTTTCCAAAACGGAAGGTTTTGATGAGGTAACTTTCAACTTTTTTGGCTGTTATCAGGAAAATACAGGCCCTATGTGGAAAAACTTTAAAGAGGTTCTGGATACTGAAGTGGCTGAAGAAAACTACAATGAAGTGCTTTCCGGAGCAAAAAAACTATATACGTTTTTACTGAACGTCAACTAATTTATTTTAATTCTAATTAAATTCCTGAAAAATTGCGCATTTTTTCAGGAATTGTTAAATTTGGGGAGTTTCAAATTTAAACTTAACTAACAAAAAATAATTTAAAAAAAGTAACAATATGAAAGTAACTGTAGTAGGTGCAGGCGCTGTAGGAGCAAGCTGTGCAGAATACATCGCAATGAAGAACTTCTGTTCAGAAGTAGTTTTGGTAGACATTAAAGAAGGATTTGCTGAAGGTAAAGCAATGGATTTGATGCAGACAGCGTCTCTTAACGGATTTGATACAAAAATTACCGGAACAACAGGAGATTACAGTAAAACGGCAGGTTCTCATGTAGCAGTAATTACTTCAGGGATCCCAAGAAAACCTGGAATGACAAGAGAAGAACTGATCGGAATCAATGCTGGTATTGTAAAAGAAGTTACTGAAAACCTGGTAAAACATTCTCCGGAAGTAATCATCATTGTAGTGTCTAATCCAATGGATACTATGGCTTATCTTGTTCATAAAACTTCGGGTCTTCCTAAGCACAAGATCATCGGAATGGGTGGTGCATTAGACTCTGCAAGATTCAAATACAGATTGGCTGAGGCATTAGAATCTCCAATTTCTGATGTTGACGGAATGGTAATTGCCGCTCACAGTGACACGGGAATGCTTCCATTATTGAGCAAAGCGACAAGAAATGGTGTTCCTGTAACTGAGTTCTTAGATGAAGAGCAACAAAAATATGTCATTGAAGAGACTAAAGTAGGAGGGGCTACTCTTACTAAGTTATTAGGAACTTCTGCCTGGTATGCACCAGGTGCAGCTGTTTCTGTAATGGTTCAGGCTATTGCATGTGACCAGAAGAAAATGATCCCTTGTTCTTTAATGCTTGAAGGTGAGTACGGTCAAAACGATATCTGTCTTGGTGTTCCTGCTATCATCGGAGCAAACGGGGTAGAAAAAATCGTAAACGTAACGCTTACAGCTGAAGAGCAGTTGAAATTTGCTGAAGCTGCTAACGCAGTAAGAGAAGTGAACGGAGATCTTAAGTTCTAATTACCAATCGGCTTACGCTGAGGTTAAATATAAAAACAGACTGTTTCTAATGAAACAGTCTGTTTTGTTTTTTTTATTGTAGAATGGAATGGGGGGAGCTTTACTCTATATTAAGGTTCAATGTGTTACATAATGCAATAGTAAGGGAGTTGAAGATTTCTTTTGTTATTCTTCTATTTTAATATTTTTAATTGGTCCGAAAAATAGGGAAGTCTTCAGAATGTCGCAGAAGGAACTTATTTCTGCTGTCGGATTAGGCGCACCGATTTACAGCCGTATAGAAACTAGCAAGGCAGAACCATCACTTTCTACACTTGAAAAAATAGCACAAGCTCTTAATGTAAAACTTTCTGATTTTTTGATACAGAAAATAACACGGAAGATATTAACTCTCTGGATGCTTCTTTAATAGAAAAAGTAAAAATGATTGACGCTCTTGAACAAGAGGAAAAGAAAACTGTCTTTAGCATCGTGGATGCTTTTATTGGAAAGAAAAAATTAAAAGATGCACTCTCGAATGTGCTACAAGATGTAAAATAACAAAAGCCAACTCAATTGAGTTGGCTTTTGTTTGTTAAGCTTACACACCTAATGAGGCTTTTATTTTTATAATTTTTTTCCAAGGGACAATAGATAAAATAAAAATTACGCCTATTATTAGTAACCTTCTTTTATCTCTTGTTAATCCATCTGGCTTATAAAAATAATCAAATTGTTTATTGTAATTAAGCTTTATTTCTGTCCCTACAGGATATTTTTCACATTCGGCTATCGCCAATCTTATATAATATACTTTATTATTGTATTTAATATGGACTGATGACCCACCTCTTGATTTTTTACAACCTTGTTCAATAACCGTGTACGCTTTTAATGTTTTAATACTTTCTAAGTTAGAGTTTTGATAATAAAAAAATAAAGTATATAAAAACCCTAATACGGCACAAATTGTTAAAATATATTGATTTTTATACATAGTTATTCTCTTATTATTCCGCCTGTTACTTCTCCAACTGTAATGGTTGGTTTTTTAGTTTCTTCTGGAGTCTTTTTGAATAAGTCAATATTCTGTAAAGCTTCAGCTCCTCCTGCTTTATATGCATCATTTACGACTTTAACACCAGCATAAGCTTTTGTGTAACTTTCGTAAGCTTTTTTGTTTTCAGCATATTTCCTGTTATTTCTCGCTCTTGTACTTCGGCTTCTATTAGCATCATTCTGCATTCTATTTTTAAAACGGGTCATCTTCTCTGCACTAATATTCATCTTCTTAGCAAGTTTACTCTCTAGTTTATCTACGTATTTTAATGGTATAAATTTACCAATACCTGCCTCAAGCAATCCACCAGTAATTGATTTCCATACATCAAATTCTCCTTTTTCCGCATAATCTGTTACTGCATTTTCTACAGTACCTACTAAAACATCTACGCCAAAATCTATGGTTTTTACTAAGGCTTGTTTTCCTATACCACTTGTAGCGGCTTTGGTTAATGCACTTATTCCTCCTGTTGCAAAACCAGAAGCGCCAGAAATAGCTAATGACCAGTAACTAACATCGGTTAAAGAAGTATTAAAACTTTTACCTTCTAAAAAATAGTTAACACCAACCTGTGTTATATAATCAGAGAAAACACCTATTATAGCGCCTACAGGACCGGGCATTTCTCCGTCATTGTCCACAAATCCGATTGGGTCATTAACAACGTAAGCATAAGGTGTAATATCTGGAAAATATTCTGCGGCTAGGTCAATAACTCCCCACCTTCCAATATCCGGCATCATCATTCTGGCTCCAAAGTCATACATCCCGGTCTCTTGTAATTCCTTT
>NZ_JBYOKO010000026.1:0-30852 GCF_057799275.1 Chryseobacterium sp. 14P4.3.2 | reverse complement strand
AATAGATTCCGTTTTGTGGAAAAATATAAGCATAAAACTCTTACACAAAGGGCTTTAAAAGAATACCAGAGTTATCCACAATTGTGAAATTATATTTTTGGATGTCTTGTAGGGCTGTTTTGTCTCCTTTTTATTTATTAGAAAGGTCTTCCTTGTCTATATTATAATATAGAACCTCATCATTTATTGCTGGATAAAGTACAATAGATCAGAATCTGAACTGAAGAGAGTATACTTGATAGTTTTTGCTAAAGTTATTTTGGGAGAGGAATGGTTTGTTCTGAGTTCCATATCTTAATTGGATTACTATTCTAGCCCCGATAGTAACGGTTACCCCGCAACATGGATTGGAAAGCCTTAAGATTCGGCTGTAGGCAAAGCTGGCGTGAGGAGTATGAGTGGATAGCGGGAAAAAGCTCCTTATGATTTTTTAGAGTTGGGAAATTTTTATATCCCGAAAGTTTGTAAAGGATGGACTTTTTATCTTTCTTAAATGGGATGATCAGAAAAATCGTTTGATTAATATTTTATAGGTATAGTAACCTATGAGGCAACCGATAGTGTCTGCTACGAGATCCAGGGTTTCCATAGATCTTCCCAGACCCATTTCTTCTTGTAAGATTTCTGTAAGGAAGGCGTATATAAGGATGATCTGGAAAAAGTACGAGAACTTTATTTTGGGAAATGCAGCAATAAAAGAGAATCCCAAAGCAGCAAATATGCTTAAGTGCAACACTTTGTCTATACCGCTGAACATAAACCAATACTCATGATTTTCTTCTCCGGGCTTGAGAAGCATGTAAGTAAGAAATGCCCAATAAATGGGCAATATCTTACTAAATATTTTTGAAATTTTATCCAATGATAGCCTGGTACTCTTCTGCAGAAAGCAATTCAGACTGATCTGCTCCATCAGCAATTTCTAGCTTAATGATCCATCCGTCTCCGTAAGGTTCTGTATTCAACAGTTCTGGCTGGTTTTCTAATTCTGAATTAAATTCAATAACCTTTCCTGCAATAGGTAAGAATAAATCTGAAACAGTCTTTACTGCTTCTACACTTCCGAAAACATCTCCTGCATTAAGATCATCGTCTACAGTATCTATGTCTACATAAACGATATCTCCAAGTTCTCCCTGAGCAAAGTCTGTAATACCGATTGTAGCTACATTACCTTCAATCTTGATCCATTCGTGATCTTTGGTGTACTTTAATTCTGATGGTGTGTTCATTTTTAAATTTTTATTTTGTACAAATGTATTCAAAAATATAGTAGCTTCAAATATTGGATATAAAAAAAGTCCTTCAAAACTGAAGGACTTTTAAGTTTATGACATTTTAGAATCCGCCTCCGGAATCTCCGAATGTAAATGTGGCAGAAATCCCTGCTCTGATTGTAGATAACGGGAATGCTGTTGATATCTTATATTTGGAGGTCATCTGTTCATAGAATACTCTGAGGTTCAGATTTTCTGAAACATTGTAATCAGCAGAAAGCTTTATATTCATGAGTCTTTGTCCTCCTGTAATCTGGGAATCATTTAACAGAATATTCATAATGCTGGTTTTACTGTCTCTTAATGAAATATCACCTCTGATATTAAGATCACTTCCTTTTCCTCTGGTACCTCTTCCTCTTACGTTGGCTGTTCCCAGTCTGAAGTTTCGGATGATATATCCAAGTCTTACGACATATTCTGTATTGGCATCTTCAGTAAGTGTCTGGTTTACCAATCCAAGCACTGTCATTCTGGTCTTATTGTACTGCAACCCGAACTGCATATTGTTTCTCATGGTAACATCTACTCCAATAAGCGGTGAGAAAGACTCTACATATCCTACCTGAGCAAATGTGTAAGGATTGATCTTATCTCCATCATTTTTGATTATAGCTCCTGTATTGTCTACTGTCTGATAATATCCCCCTGCATTGCCATGATAATCCACATTGCTTTGGATTCCTGTAGCTGTATAGGTAGCTGTATAAGCATGTAAAATATCAAACTTCGTAAACTGCCCGCTAATAATGGGAATATTCTTAAGTCCCGAATAAGTAATTCTCCAGTTTGGTAATGGGAATCCTGATTTTTTAGGGTTACCCATTGGTGTAACAGATTTTCCTTCCATCGCAGCTCTAAAGGCAGGAATCAGTACATAGGCATTACCAATACTATAATGTTTAGCAAAGCCATCATTATCTAATATAGCACCAGGGCCTCCAAGCTGCTGTGAAAGCGCTCTTGCATTTTCTCTGACTGCCTGGTAAATTGCCTGTCCATCTTTAAATGATGAGCTTAGAAGCATTGTACTGTTGGAATATGTCACCATCTCATTGGCAAATGTAAAGTCCGGATCCGGAACTCCATTATTGGTATAATTGAATCCTGTATGTGAGAAGTTACTGTTATAGGTATGCAAGACGTTAAGATCAATTCGGAAGTCGTTCAACGGCATCATTTGTAAGTCTGCTCTTAATTCTTTTGTTGACATTCTTACATAGGCATCTGTCATATATTTGGAATCACTTACCCATCCATTTTCCATCACTGTTCTTCTGATGTCAGCCTGTGATCCTAAAAGGAATCCTATGGTAGGACCTCCTAACGTCTGTCCATAACCATACCAGTTGGGTGCAGAGATTAATCCCGGAAGTACTGTCCCGTTATTTTCGGTATAACTCACGTTCAACTGTTTGAACGAAGTCAGGAAAAATGCTGCATTCTCAAGTACTGAAAGTTTATTTTTAAATTTATAACTCTTATATCTGTATCTGTTCTTTTCCCACTGCTTTGTATAGACATTATTCAGGGAATCCATTTCCTGCTTACGCTTCTGGAGTTTGGCATTTATATTTTTAAAATATTTAAACTGTCCAAAGAATTTAGGCAGATCCGCTGATGCTGTAGCCTGGATCATATTGGTATTTTGACCTATAGATCCTAAACTGGCAGATTTGTTTGTTTCCGGATCTACAAAGCTTAGTAAAGAGGTAGATCTTGCATTCCAGTTGTATGTAAATCCGTATCCTACTTCAGCATCAATGAAATCCAAATAAGGAAGATACTGGAACGGAAGTCTGTAATTTAACTGCACTCTGTGGTTATATAATACCGGTCTTCCTGATCTGAATACGTTACCGAAGATAGATTTACTATCCATAGCATTGGCATCAAGATTATCATTAAGGGTTCTGGTCGCTGAATTGATTTCCAGCTTTAATGACTTTGTAAAGTTGAATCCTAAACCATACTGCCATCCGAAATAGAAGTTTCTGTTTCGGATCGCATCAAAGTCACTTCCTGCATTTCCATTTAAAATAGCTTCTACATTTCTAAACTCAAGTTCATTATAATTCCTGTCAATTTCAGTTCTGAAAGATAATCTTGTAGGAATAGGATTGAAGTTAAATTCTTTAACCCATCTCAGATACTTCGTTGATTTCGCGGTATCGCTGATCATTTTATTGAAAGGTTTTAATACCCAAGGTTTGAAAGTATAGTTGTAATCAATATATCCTCTCAGATATTGTCTGTAATTTCTTTTGGTGTAAATATCTCTGAAATAATCATCGTTATAAACAGCAGTTACCGAAACGTTTTCAATATCGTAGAATTTAGGTTTTTTATTAGGGTTCACCCTTTCTTTATGCATATTAACAACGCCAATACTTCTCTGCTGCGTATAAGTTCTTGCCACTTTCTTCAACTGTTCTTTGTTGGCTGCTTTGTTAAACTCTACATCGGTATCCAGAGGATTGTATTTTGGATCTTCAATGGTCTGTGAGTAGGAATAGTTTACAGGAATTTTCACACCAGTTTTTTCCGGAAGAAATTTATCTACATTGACTGCTGTATTGATACTGAAAGCAGATTGTGTAGACTGGTTTCTCTCTGCAGGTTTTGAGTCTATATTTCCGAAACCTACTGATGTATAGGAAACATTTGTATTAACGGTAGCAAAATCTCCCAAGTTGAAATTTAAGCTAGCATTTCCTGCATATCCTCCATCATTTTCAATTTCAGAAAGACGGATTTCGTTCACCCAAAGAATTCTATCTATAGAGCCTCCTGATCCCCCACTTACTTCTCCATTTCTTACTCCAATTACCATTGTACTAATATTCCCCAAACTTGGACGCCCTTTGATATAAATATGTTTAGCGTTTTCACCACCTCCAAAAACATTATCAAGTATTCTTTCAGTAATTTTATTCGCACTATTTTTATCTCTTCTGATCTTTGCGTCAACAAAATCCTGGATATTAAGATCGACATCATTTTCCATTGGCCAGATTTCCATAGGGGCCGTTGCTGTAGTGGCAGTTAGCTTCAAAGATGATTCATATTCGTAATAGTTGTCTGTAGCATCGGTTCCGAAACGTATAAAAAATTTAGTTTTCGGATCCATCCCTATTACTCTGTTAATCGGATCATGAGCGTGAACAAAAAGCTTTAACTTTTTGTATCTTCTCATATCTAATGATGTGTTTTTAAATACACCTCTTGATTCTCCATTTGCGAGCTTATCAGTCTTCATATACAACGCAGCTTCATTTTGTCTTTGTGCTCCGGCATTACCGCTCAATACCTGTCTATCAATCCCCGGAGGTAAAACATATGGTGGCTGATTTAAAGAATTTTCTTCAATATTCACGCTTCCTACTTCAAGATCAGATGTATTCACCTCTGAACTACCTTCATTTAAAGCAGGATCTACAATTGGATCTGCATTGGGAATAGGGCTTGGTATTCTATAAAAAGCAAGGTTCTTAGGATATTTTCTCCAGTCTGATCTTACAAGGTCCATTGTTGCAAATCTTAATGTAGAGGTTTGTTCAAATCCTGCTAACATTAGTCTTGCAAATCTTACATTATTCAAGACAGAAGGGTCTGCCGTTCCTTCAGCTTTATCAAAATTAGCGACAGGAATTCTGAAGAGATACCATTTTACATCTGCTGATTGTCCATTCTGGAAACTGGCCTTTACTGTTTTTACATCAACAATATTGTTTTGCCCCAAACCTAAACTCGATTGATCCAGTTTTACCACATACTGGTTATAGTTTTCAGTCTGATCAAGATTATAGTCTTTGTTAATATCTTCTGAATCCGGAGTTTGTGAAGCCACGTTCAGTGAATTTGCTTCCGAGTTTCCATCCGGGTTTCTGAAATACTTGTAACGCTGAATAACAGATGCTGCCTGGCTTCCTGTAAATTTATCAGAAAGATAAAACACGAAATCATCTACTGCCGGGTCTGCTATATTAGTCACCGGGTTCACAAATGTATTTCCGAATTTCATAGATTCCTGATCTGAACTTAAACCGTCGTATCCTACATCCTGTCTTTTTCTATCATCTCCTTCTGTAGAGAATGCATACAGAATAGGTGGCTGCTTTGGCTGTGTTCCCCAATTAGAATTTGTTGTAGAGGATGGTGATCCCGGAGTAGGAAGGCCATTCTCATACTGCATCTTTCCATCTTTCAATATATCTTCGGAAACATTTCCAAGGTGTAATAAAAGTTTTGGATTATTACCCAATTTATTACCATCCGCATAAGGGTCCATCATCCAGAATTCAACATATTCGATATTTGAGGTAACAAAGTTTGGAACACTGATGGATCTCATAATCCCCGCCCATCTACTTTGTGCCTGCTCTGTTGCCGCATTCACGTTATAAGGACCTCTTTCCTGAGGATAATAAGAGATATCAAAGGTATTGGTAAAGGTCTGTTCTCCTGCAACAAAATCTCTGTTGTTATAAATTTCCGAATACTGTACTCTTCTTGATGCATGGTTAGACACCGACTGCGGAGTAATTCCTGCAGGAGCTTTTCCTCCTACACCCCAGAATCGCGGATCAATATTATACCATGATAATAGTCCTCTTCCATAACCGCTCGTTAAATCATCATTAGCGGGAACAATATTAAATGGTGGAAGTTTATTTTTTTCCGGTCTTGAAGCCAAACTCCATGCTGCCGGTTCTTTTAATGAAATTTTAGATGTCGTCTGTTCAAAGTCATCTATATAAGACTGGTTGTTTGTCCCTTTATTTAATCCTGGCAGTAGATAAGCGGCCTCCATCTTAAAGTTGATATTGGAAGGAGCTTCAGTCTTTATCATAGGAAGCTTATTCGCAAATCTGGTAAGGTAAGGTGCCTGATTATTATACATCAAGTTAATCCCCGCCATTGTATTATTCACTGCTTCCTGCCCAAAGTTTACTTTTTGGGTCAATGGGGATTCCGAGTAATTAACTACAGTTCCTCCTAATATAAAATGTTCATTGAACCTTCTTTCTAAGTTTAACCCTAAGAATCTTTTTCTTTGGGTATTAAATGTCAATTGATTTTCTAATGCAATATTGATCGCCTGTCCGGACTGTTTTACATTTTCATTGATGATCGTCACCGTACCCAGCATATAGTCCACGGTATAGTCTACCCCTTCGGTAAGCTGTACCCCATTTGCAGATACTTTTACAGACCCCTGAGGAACGTTTACTGCTCCAAGTGAAATACCTTGCCCCTGAACACCTTTGTAGCGGCCTTCCATGGTATATCTCTGCGCAAGGTTACTGGAAAGAGCATATTGTTTTTGTTTGGTATAAAGATCCTGGAAAACATATTGAGGGTCAAAAGTTCCTCCTAATACCTTTTGCATATAATTACCAAAAGGCTGTACTTTGGTGAAAATAATCCTCCCTGTTTCCGGCCTGACTGTAATCCCGCTGACAAAGTCAAAGATACCATCTCCCTTACTTCCATCTTTGTTACTCTGAATATCACCATTCATATTAAGGCGGTCCCAGTTAAGCAACTTCAATAAGTTTTGGTCTTTTACAACGGTATCTGGAAGATAGTTTACTTTACCTCCTGTTTTTTGATCCCTGTAATATACATTAAGAATGAAACCATCCTGTGACACCTGTCCGGCATCTATGGAATAGATATTCTTCATCATCAGGTCCCACATCGGAGAATCTGTATTCACTCTATTGTTTACCCTAAGTACTTTAGTAATCAACACCGGGCTCTCTTCCGAGAATTCACCAACTTTATATACTTTATTGCTTCCGTTTACGGTATATGAATATGAAACCGCTAAAAGCTGGTTATCATTAAGTTTTTGGTTTAATGAAATGTATCCTAACTGCGGCTGAAATGTAAATTCATTAGCATTAAGTTTTCTCGCTTTTGTATTATAAATGAATTCTTCTCCATTATCGTATGGTGTTGTAGTTCCCGGAAAAGTCTGCCCCTGGAAAATAGTACCATAATTCTTCCCTGCTTCTCTGGTTCCTGCTGCAGATGATACAGCATCATATAATCCGTTTAATGAGTTATCTGGTAAGGTGGCACCTCCTGCAAATTCTCCTAAGTCTCTAATACCAACTACACTTTTCTGATAGGCCAGATTACTGTTCCCCTGATCAAGTACCCATACCTCTAATCTGGTGATATTAATGGTGGAGTTGATTTGTGGGTAATTAAGTAAGGCATCATCATATTTGTTCAGGAAATAATGTCCTAAAAAGTAGTGCTGGTTTTCTTCGTAGTCAATTGCATTAACTTTAAAGTTATTCATTACCCCGCCGCCCTGTACTACAATATTCCGGGCTTCTCCCTGCTGCTGGGAAAGAACTACTGTTCCATAGGTTTTCCCCATCTGGAATTCTGTCTTCACCCCAAATAAAGACTGCGAGCCACGGATCAAACTTGTTGAAAGCGGCATAGTTACATTACCGAATTCAACTCTTTTAATAATCTTATCTTCTCCTCCCGCGTTAGGTTTATCAATATCTCCAAGACCTTTACTCTGAAGATCTTTCCAGCTTCCTTTTGCCTGCCAGACAAGGTTCATCCTGTTTTCAAAAGCAAATCCGCTCTGGGTATCATAATTAGCTTTCAGCTGAAGATTCTCCCCCACTTTACCTAATAATCCCAATTGAATTCTCTGATCAATATCAAAGGTAAAACTGGTCCTGTTCTGTGGCAGGATCATCGGGTTGTCTATTTTCTGGTAAAGTCCGGCAAAGTCAAGAGAGGCGTATCCTGAGGGGATAATTTCGATTTTATTACCACCGAAGATGGTTTCGAACAGTTTATTATTGATCATCAGGGATGGAATCAACCCTTGTTTTCTGGCGTCTGATCTGTCTCTTCTGAAAAGAAGATTATATTTTTCAGATTTCTCTTTATAGTATGCTTTTGTCTGAGCGGCGAGCATGTATTCTTTATACTCTTCCGGAGACATAGCAACTGGAGGACCTGTGATGGTGTTTCCGATTTTAGGATATATATAATACATCCCTGTTTTTATATCGTAATAGGCTTCCTGCCTCGTAGGGTCAGCCACTTCGTATTGTTTTCGTATGATCAGTGTATCTTTTTGTGTCTGCTGTGCAAAGGCACTGACGGACATACACAGAAACGAAAGGAACAAAAATATGTTAAAATGCTTATTATTCGCCACCAAATGTTAAATGTTTTTTAAAATTTGTTTCACCAATTCTTCTACCGATATGCCAGGGTTTTGCTTTAATATTTTATCGGCAATCTTCTCGCTGGTACGTTTAGGAATTCCTAAAACTTCTAATGCAGATAACGATTCTTCCTTGATTTTATTATCTACCAAGACAGAAATATTCGCGGCAGGATCGCTGAATTTCTGCACCTTATCTTTAAGATCAACAATAATTCTCTCAGCAGTCTTTGCACCGATTCCTTTTGCTTTCTGAATCAATGCACTATTACTTGAAAGTATCGCTGATGCAATCTCGTCGAGGCTTAATGTAGACAGCAGAATAAGCGCAGAAACAGCTCCTACACCATTAACGCTTATTAACAGATTAAACATCTCTTTTTCTGAACGTGTGTTAAATCCGAAGAGAAGATGAGCATCTTCACGGATGATCTGCTGGATAAATAAAAAGGTCTGCTGATTCAAAACCAGCATTTGTGAGGTCATTAAACTGATTCCCACGTAGTAACCAACTCCCTGTACATTGATAACAGCGTAGGTAGGCGTAAGTTCTTGAACAGTGCCTTGTAAAGAAAATATCATTATTAATTTTTAAAACTCCCAAATATAGCAATTTAAACTAATTAATATTTTCATTTCATGCACGAATGCCTTTTAACTTAAATTTTAACTAAGAATTCAAGGAATTAACATAAAAAATAAAAGACTCCAAAATATGGAGTCTTTAGTATATCAACACTGATGAAAGTGCTATTTTCTGAACATTAAGAAACTGAATAAATATTTCTGATTTTCAGATATTTTCTTCCAGTTTTTCTGATTTATTTTTTCTCTCTTCTCTGAGCATCCAAAACTGCAACGGTAGCAAGGTTTACAATCTCGTCTACGCTTGAACGCATCTGAAGTACATGTACCGGTTGTTTTAGTCCCATCAGGATTGGTCCAATTACCTGTGCTACTTTCATTCCTCTGATAATTTTGTAAGAAAGATTAGCACTTTCCAGATTCGGGAATATGAATGTATTGGCTGGTGTTGTTCCTAATTTCGAGAAAGGATAATCACTAAGGTGGTCTGCATTCATTGCAAAATCCGGCTGAATTTCACCATCTACGATCATTTTAGGATATTTTTCATGAAGGATACTCACTGCCTTAGCTACTTTCTTGGATGTTTCAGAAATTGCTGCAAAGTTTTCAAATCCTAGCATTGCAATTCTCGGTTCGATTGCGAAAGATTTCACTGTAAACTCTGCCATTTTAGCGATATTCACAAGATCTTCTGCAGTAGGATTCTGATTGATGGAGGTATCTGCAAAGAAAATAGGCTTCTTCTCAGACAGGATCATCATCATTGCCGCTACTTTATCTACTCCTTTATCCTTTTCTATAACTTCTAAAACAGGGCGTAGTACTGAGGTATAGTTTTTAGAGAATCCTATGATAAGACCATCTGTATCTCCATGTCTCAGCATCAAAGGTCCGAAATAGTCTCTCTGGCGGACATATCTCTTAGCTTTGTACTCGTTCATGCCTTTTCTCTGGCGAAGTTTCCAAAGGGTTTCTCTGTATTTCTTTCTGTTTTCTTTCTGATCGTCATCACTTGGATCAATGATTGGAACATCCAGATTGATTCCGTAACGCTCCATTTGCTCCTGGATGTATTTCTTATCTCCCAGAAGGCTTGGATAGGCAATTCCTTCTTCATAAAGAATCTGAGCAGCTTTCAATACATTGTATTCTTCAGCATTTCCAAGAGTAATTCTTTTCGGGTTTGATTTTGCACGGCTCTGCATCATTCTTACCAACTTCTCATCTCTTCCCATTCTATCCAAAAGCTGGTGCTCATATTCTTCAAAATCAGTAATTGATTTTCTGGCAACACCACTTTCAATAGCTGCTTTTGCAACAGCACTTGATACTTTTGTGATCAGTCTGTTATCAAATGGTTTTGGAATGAAATACTCTCTTCCGAACTGTAGGCTCTTCACATTATATGCTAGAATTACCGCTTCCGGTACAGGTTCTTTTGCAAGATCAGCAATGGCATGTACCGCAGCTAATTTCATTTCTTCGTTGATTCCTGTAGCCTGTACATCTAATGCACCACGGAAAATATAAGGGAATCCTAATACGTTGTTTACCTGGTTAGGATAGTCACTTCTTCCTGTTGCCATGATCACATCTTTACGGGTTTCAAGGGCAAGGTCATAAGCAATTTCCGGATCAGGGTTTGCTAAAGCAAAAACGATAGGGTTTTCAGTCATGCTCAACAACATTTCCGGAGTCATCACATTTCCTTTGGACAATCCAACGAAAACATCGGATCCTTTTACAGCATCTTCCAATGTTTCAATATCTGTCTGTGCAATAAAGTCTAATTTTTCCGGGGTAAGGTTTTGTCTTTTGTGGTTGATCACACCTTTACTGTCACACATCAGGACGTTTTCTTTTTTCAATCCTAATGAAATATAAAGCTTAGTACAGGCAATAGCTGCCGCTCCTGCTCCGTTGACCACCATTTTCACCTCACTAATGCTCTTATTGGCAATCTGCAGTGAGTTGATCAATGCTGCTGCTGAAATAATAGCCGTACCGTGCTGGTCGTCATGCATCAAAGGAATATTCAACTCCTCTTTAAGTTTTTGTTCGATATAAAATGCCTCAGGAGCTTTAATATCTTCAAGGTTGATTCCTCCAAAAGTAGGAGCAATTCCTTTTACAATTTCAATAAATTTATCCGGGTCTTTTTCGTCGATCTCAATATCAAAAACGTTGATATCTGCAAAGATCTTGAACAGAAGTCCTTTTCCTTCCATTACAGGTTTTGAAGCTTCGGCGCCGATATCGCCTAATCCAAGTACTGCGGTACCATTAGAAATAACCGCAACCAGGTTCCCTTTTCCTGTGTAATCATAAACCGTTTCCGGCTTATCATGAATTTCCATACAAGGAACAGCTACTCCCGGAGAATAAGCCAACGACAAGTCTCTTTGAGAAGAGTGCGGCTTTGATGGGATTACTTCAATTTTTCCTTTGGGTTCTGCTTTATGATAATCTAACGCGGCCTGACTAAAGTTCTTTTCGTCGCGATGGTTTTTACTTGACATAAAATTTCGTTTTTTGTTAAAGGATATATTTAATGTGGTAATCTACTAAACTTTCAATTGGTTTCTGAACAACATGTCCCACATTCAAATTAAGTTCTGTAGCTACAGAACGTAATATATTTTCATAATAATAGGCGATAGAGCCGATGAAATTGATTTCAGCATCTTTTGCTTCCTGATAAGGGAGAACCTGATATTCGAAGAAACTTTTCATTTCTTCAAAAACCATATCCCTGAAATAAGGATGGTCTTTTCTTTCGATCACAAATTTGGTAAAGTTGGCCAAATATGCATTTGGTCTTGGAGTATGGTACATATTTTTCAATGCATCCTCTACAGTAAGCTGATAGTCTGCCTCGAATTCACGATGAAGGTCTGAAGGCAGTTTTTTCATAAAATACCTTCTTACCAATTGCTTTCCGATAGCACTTCCGCTTCCTTCATCTCCAATCAGGAATCCAAGCGAAGGCAGTTCTATCTTCAGATTTTCACCATCAAAAAAACAAGAGTTTGAACCTGTGCCCAGAATGCACACGATTGCAGGTTTTCCGCTATAGGCAGCGTAGGCAGCAGCCATAAGATCTTCTTTTACGATAATTTCAGCTTTTCCAAATACCTTTGCCAGTTCTTCTTCTATGGTTTCACAATTTTTTTTCACGCCACATCCGGAACCGTAAAAAAAGACTTTAGTAATTGAATTTCTCACTGATATCAGATTGCTATTTTTCTGTATTTCAGGTGCGATAAGTTCTCTGTTGATAAAATTAGGATTGAAACCGATCGTCTCCGTTTTCAGAAAAACTTTCTTAAAGTCATCGAGTATTACCCAATCCGATTTAGTAGAACCACTATCTACAATAGCAACCATATTTTAGATTTTAATTTAAGGATGCTAAATTATGAATTAATCTTCAATTAGCGTTTAAAAACAACCTGGAAGCTGTCTAAAATCATTAATGTTTAATATTCGTTTTTTTTTCATTGAACTGCAGAAGCCAATCTTCAATTTCATCTTCAAGATATGACGCCTGC
The DNA here is from genome assembly GCF_057799275.1 of Chryseobacterium sp. 14P4.3.2. Classification (NCBI taxonomy): domain Bacteria; kingdom Pseudomonadati; phylum Bacteroidota; class Flavobacteriia; order Flavobacteriales; family Weeksellaceae; genus Chryseobacterium; species Chryseobacterium sp. 14P4.3.2. The sequence continues at coordinate 18,223 of NZ_JBYOKO010000026.1, read as the reverse complement.
AATACCATCGCATTAATAAAATCATCTGGAACGGGTTCTCCGCTCGAATTTTCAAGATTCCAAAGTTCGTTGGACATATTTTCATATTCAGAATACACTCTTTTGAAGCGGGTATTTTCTTTTTCAAGAGCTTCAATATTTTTCTGTTGAAGCTGGAATTTTCTGTATTTGTTTTGACGTTTCATACAAATATTGTTATCAATTGGTCATAAAAAAAAGGAGGATTATGCTTGCTACAGCGCATTACAAGATAGGAAAAACCATCAACACAAGGCGTTGAAAATGAATTTATTATCAGGTTATTATCATCTCGTTCTGAATATTAAAATTAGACATAATTTTAATTAAAAAAAATATTTTAACAACTTTTTTCAGTGTTTAACATATAGTTATAAATTTGCATATCCATATTGTAAAGTATCATAATTATTAATGCATAAAATCTATTATTAATAGTTTAGATACAATTGATTCGTTTTTTTAAAACACTAAACAATTTGATTTTTAATACAATAGGAACTATATTTTCAGTTTTTTATATTAATTGAATGAAAGAAATACTCATCCGCCAAAAACAGGTTTTGTTCTTCATCATAGCAGGAGGACTAAGTGCTATTGTAGAGATTGGGAGCTTTAAGATATTCAGCACTTCCCTGCCCCATTTCTTTGTAAGAGAAACCAATTTTCATGGGGTACACTATCCTTTAAGTAATATTTTCTCTACCTGCTGCGGGATTATCACCAATTACTTTTTGAGTATCTGGTTTGTTTTTGAAAGAGGAAAACATTCCAAGAAAAAAGAGTTTATTTATTTCATGGCGGTATCTTTTGTTTCAACTTTACTGAGTTTAACTTTTTTCCAGGTATTTTACAGTTTCGTATTTAAGGATAATATCAATTTAATTTTTTATACCTTGAGTCCGGAAATGATCAGTAAAATTGCAGCAATCTTATTGGTTTCTATCCTGAATTATTCGGTAAAAAAGAAAGTAATTTTTAACGGTTAAGTTGTGGCAAAAATTTTAAATTATCTATGGAGATTCTGGCTGCTGTTGCTGGCTTTTGTTTTAACGGTAATGATTGGAATCCCTGTTTATATTTTATCCTTTAATAAAAAGCATTACAAGTATGCTTATAAGCTCATCAGACTCTGGTGTTTCGGGATGTTCTATGGAATGGGTTTCAGATATGATCTCATCCGACTTTCGGAACAGAAAAAAGACAGGACCAGACAGTATGTATTCATTTCCAATCATACTTCCCTTATGGACATTATGCTTACCTGCATCCTATTTCCCCACCACCCTATTTGCTTTGTAGGAAAGAAAGAACTTGTAAAGATTCCTATTTTCGGTACTATCTACAAGAGAATATGCGTGATGGTAGACAGAACCAGCGCAAGAAGCCGTGCAGATGTCTACAGAAGATGCGCTGAGAAAATGGAGGAAGGAAGCAGCATTGCTATTTTCCCGGAAGGCGGTGTTCCTGATGATACTTCTATTATACTGGATGATTTTAAAGACGGGGCATTTATGTTATCTTCCAAGCATCATTCTCCTATTGCAGTATATACTTTTATCGGACTTAAGGAAATGTTTCCTTTTGAAAGCGGCAAAGGATACCCCGGAAGAGTAAAGGTTTATTTCAATGGAATTATCGAACCTACCAACTCTCCGAAAGACCTCAAAGAAGAGGCTTACCAAGTCATTAAAAAAACGCTCATAGAGCACTCTATTTAAAAGAATTAATTATATTTGTTTGCGAAATTTTCAATAAATTATGTCAAAAACCAACCAGCCGACTAATTACCCGGCATTGTACACACTTGTACTTGTATTTTTTTTCTGGGGTTTTATTGCTGCCGGCAATAGTATTTTCATCCCATTCTGTAAAAACTATTTTTCTCTCGACCAGTTTCAGTCACAGTTAATAGATTTTGCTTTTTATACTGCTTACTTCCTGGGAGCACTGCTGCTGTTCATAGCCAGTACGATAAAAGGAATTGATATTATCGGCAAATGGGGATATAAAAAGAGTATTGTTTACGGCCTCTTGCTCTCCGCCATTGGTGCCGCTATTATGATTGTTGCTGTCAAAAGTAATGTATATTACGGAATGCTTATAGGGCTTTTTGTAGTGGCATTGGGTTTTTCTATTCAACAGACTGCTGCGAATCCTTTTGCCGTCCTGCTAGGAGATCCTAAAACCGGAGCGAGCAGACAGAATCTAGCAGGAGGAATCAACTCTTTCGGAACGTCCATCGGACCTATTATCGTTGGGCTGGCTCTTTTCGGTACAACTGCTACTGTAGATGATGATCAGATCAAACATCTTGCTCTGGATAAGGTTATTTTACTGTATACAGCGGTAGGTGCGCTTTTCCTGATTGCTGCCGGAGTCTTCTATTTTTCAAAAAAACTTCCGGACGGCATTTCTACTGAACCTATGGAAAAAGCTGGAAAAGCCAGAAAAACATTGATTGCAATGACGATACTTGTCATTCTTTTCTTTATTCCGGTATTCAACAGCTACAATTCTGAAGAAGCAAAAACCATTGAAACATTGGGTAATGAAATAACAATGTTGGAAAAAACTTCGGAAAAAGAAACAAACACAGTAACCATTGATACCTATCAGAAAGAGATTGCTAAGAAAAAAATTGAACTGGAAACCGTAAAGCATCCATTAGAGAAAACAAGAATGCTCTACCTTGGGGGAGCTTTGCTTTCAGTAATAATATGCCTTATTTTCGCTAATACCAGCGCTAAAAAAGATTCTGAAGGCTGGGGAGCGATGAAATATCCACAGCTTGTTCTGGGAATGATCGCTATTTTGGCTTATGTAGGGGTGGAAGTGGCTATAGGAAGCAACCTTGGAGAGCTTTTAAGTATGCCTGAATTTGGCGGCCATCAGTCTTCTGACCTGGCTCCCTATATTTCAATGTATTGGGGAAGTTTAATGATCGGAAGATGGACGGGTGCTATTGCAGTTTTCAATTTGAATAAGCAGCAGCAGACCATTGCAACTATTATTGTTCCTTTTATTGCTTTTTCAGTTATTATCGGGATCAATACACTGGCTCAGAAAGATATGTCCCACCTTTACTTCTATGCAATTTGTGTGGCTATTCAGGTTATATTATTCTTAATCAGTAAAAATAAACCTGCTGTTACATTGATTATTTTCGGATTGTTTGGCACAGCGGCTATGATCACCGGATTGCTTACTACCGGTAATTTTGCAATCTACGCATTCCTTTCCGGAGGACTTGCCTGCAGTATTATGTGGCCTTCTATTTTCACACTAGCCATCACAGGATTAGGAAAATATACTGCGCAGGGATCTGCTTTTCTGGTAATGATGATTTTGGGAGGAGGTATTATTCCGCCACTCCAGGGAAAACTTTCTGATATTATTGGTATTCACAGCTCATACATTATTCCTGTATTGTGCTTTGTGTATATTACTTTATTTGCATATCTGGCTAAAAAATCTTTATTTAGACAAGGAATTAACGTTGACGTTTTAGAATCCGAAGGTGCTCACTAAAAATATACTACATATATATAAGAAGAAGAGATTTTGGGCAGGTTTATTACTTGCCCAATTTCTTTTGTTTTATTGTTTTTCGAAATCACGGCTAATGGTTTCTTTTTTTGAAAGCTTTTTTGAGTTTCAGAAAACCGCTCATCAGCTGCTGTTCAGCTGGATCCCGTTTTCTATGGGAGATGCTATATATATACTATTGGGTATCTTTCTTTTGTATTATCTTACAGCAATATTCAAGAAAAGCAAAAGAAACAATGCTATTGTAAAGATTCTGAGCATCATTAATATCTTTTACTTCACTTATCAGATCTTCTGGGGAATGTTATATTTTCAGACTCCGATTATCAAGAAACTTTCAAGTCAGGATTCACCGGAAATCGATAAAGCAAAAGAACTTGCAATCCGTTACCTTGAAAAATGTAAAATAACAAGGGCTGCTGTACGTGAAGATCAACAAGGCGTATTCCTCATTACCAGTCTGAACGCTGTACAAAAGGAAATTTTAAAACAACAGACTAAATTACCCTCTTCTATTTCAAATAAGAAGGTATCACAGGTTTTATCCATTAAACCCAGTCTCTTTAAAAATGTCATGAGCTTTACAGGAATTCTGGGGTACTATAATCCTTTTACCGCCGAAGCACAGTACAACTCTGAACTGCCTGCCACTTTCGTTCCCTTTACTACAGCTCATGAAAGTTCTCACCAGCTGGGTTTTGCCAGAGAACAGGAAGCTAACTTTGTAGGATATTTGATAGGTGTTCATTCCAGTAATATGGATCTGAGATACAGCACTGAATACTTTACTTTAAAAAGTCTTTTAAGATTCATTGTAGAAGATGATCCGGAATTTGTAAAGTCTGTTCTTACCCATTATTCTCCAGGGATGAAAAGGGACCGCGCTTATGAAAAAAAGTTTGTCTACAGTCATCAGGGCTGGCTGGATGACTTTTTTGGATATACTAACAATCTGTTCCTTAAAAGTAACCAGCAAGAAGGATCAGTCACTTATTCTTACTTCATAGATCTTCTTTTAAACTACGAAAAATAGAAGACGATAGTACTTTTGGCGAATACTCCAGAAACTCTGCATCTTGAATTTTATTTTATCTGTAAAGATTATTTTGCTGGTATTTTTTAAGATAATAAATGTCTTATAAATCTTTTCTCCTAAAAAGAAATTTCATTTACTTTCTCAAAATAAAGTATTAGAATTACAATTCTGCTCTAATCAAACAAAATCCTATTTAATTTGGTTACAAAAACAGCATAATTTCAGATATAACTCCTATTTCGCCTTTGGGTATATTTCTCATATTTCTCTATACAGACATCTGGCCTGAAATCTTTATGATTGATCTTCAATAGGCATAAAAAAAGAATCGTATCAGGCGATACGATTCTAAAAACACAAATGATGAAAAAAAATTTATTACCTTGACTTGTTCCCTCATTCAAGGCGATGTAAAAGTACGATATATTTTATAATTACAAAAACATTTCTTTTCTTTTTTAAAACTTTATGAAAACTTTATGATTTTTTAAGTTCTCTTGAGTTTTTTTGAGTTCAACTCCCGCTATCACTCATCATAATCAGCACCTTAACATTACAATAAAATTATAGCTAAAGTCCATTTATGATACAAAAAGATCAAAAAAAAGGGCACTTAATTGAAAACAAAATATTCCTGTTATCTTATACTTTTAATGAATAGAAAATTAGAGTTATTATTCATTACGCTAAAAATATTTTTAAAATCAGATTTTTTAATTAATAGATTTAAGATATAATATTCTGGCTTTTTTGTTATCTAAAGAAATGGGTATTTTATATAGCAGCAACTTTACAAAAGCTACTGTCACTATTTATTTTCTTTCAAATTATTTTTAAAAGCAAGTTTTCTATAATGCCGAAAAAGATAATCATAAATAACCATTTCGAACAAACGCTGATTGGATATAAACATCCGGTTGATATGCATATGAAATATGCTTTGAAAAAAATCTTGTACTGATGAAGAATAATGTTCTAAAATATTCTGTATTATTTTCTCATTATCATAAACATCAGCAATAATATCCTGCCTAAAGTATAAGAATTCATTTGAATTTACAAATTCAGAATATTTTGGAGCAAACTTACGGTATTTTTTGTCAAGCTGACTGTTGAGCTTTTTATCTGCGTTAAATTCATTTTTAAAAGCGAGATTGAATTCTTTGATCCATCTCAGTTTCTCCGAAATAGGCACTCCAAGACTCTCCAGTGTTCTATCAATATAAAAAAGAGATACTATAATTTTTTCCTCATCATCAAAATGAAGATATTCACGAAGTATACTTACACTACTTTTCCAAAATAATAACTCAGCATCTTCCATTGTATTTTCTCCGTACCTTTCTATCTCCCTTTGATAGGTGTCCACTATAAATTTTGAAATTTCTCCTGAATCAATATATTCCTGTAAATAATTTTTAATTAACACAATAGCTTTGCCAAGCTTGTCAGGCTCTGGAATTTCAAAACGTATCCTCAAATGAGGATCGGGGTCACTATATCTGATAAAAAACCATTTCTCTGTTAGGCTTTCATTCTTAAATAGTTCTAGTAATGGCTTTATAGCCTCCTCTAAAATAATATCTGCTGTTTTTATTCCTGTATAAAGTTTAATATATAGCCATTTGCTTCCGGGAATGAATTTCCTTGTAATCTTTTTCATTTACTCATCTTTATATAGAGAAAATACAAACTGATAAGCAAAATCATTTTTTTCATTGTAAAGAAACTCTTCGATTATAATGGACTCTTTTAGTTCTATCGTATCAATGAGTAATTTTGTCCATTCATAATTTTCCAGATTAAAAGTTAGTGTATTATCTCCTTCCACCCATTGTATCCATTTTGGAATTCTTCTTTTTTCACGCCATTGTTTTATTTCAGATAAAAACAGACCTATATCATTAATAAACTGTAATAGTGAACTGATATCTTCTTTATTTATTTTCCATTTTGCCTTTGCAAGAATTATATTTTTATACTCCACCCGAGGTAAAAAGTTATACATCTTCTCAAGATTCCCCCAATGAAATCCTAGGTTAGAATGTTTTCCCTGTAATGAAAAATCAGAAAGAAAGTGATAAACCGGCAATGAATCCCAAGAATAGTTATGTGCATTGGTGAGATGAGGCTTTATCTCCTTATTCAGTTTTTGGGAACGCAGTATTATTTTATCATCTTTTAAAGAGATCCACAAATCATCTATTGCTATTTGATTTTCTATAGGCAATGTTGAAGAGGCTAGATAAGGAATTTCATAATCCCTAAGCAGAGGGCGGCGGATCACATTTCCAATTCTTGCATCAGGTAAGTGTACAATTTCTGCCAAGATAGTTTGTGAGTCTAGTTCTTTTTCTTTGTCTGCGATCAATTTTGTTAAATTTCTAACTTTCGATTTTTCTGAACAGAATCTAGCAGACAGATTTGCAGCACTGCTCACTCCTCCGTATAAAAATAGTTTTTCTTCATTTGCTTCTGAAACAATTTCTGACATTACAGATAGGGTATCAGGAAGATAATCCCAGTGTTCTTCAAATTGTTTAAAGTCTTCATCAGCAAGCTGAATTATACACAGACCATCCAACAAACAATTCTGTATTTTGAGATTTAAAATAACTTCTACTGGATTTAAACAAATATGAATATCGGGTACCGATACATCCGGAATATTCAAATCATCAAAATAAGGAACCAATCCGTTTCCTAGACTGTCTCGCCTATAGCCTATGCCGATTTCAGTGTCCATTACATAAGCCAATGAGACTTCTTGTGTTTCGAATCTTTCGCTAAAGGCTTTTTTAAATCTTTCAAAAACAGTCTGTTTATTAAATAATGTCATCTTATTGAGGAAAGCAATTCCCTTTTTTAGTTCTTTCTTCCAATATAAATCTAAAGAATGTTCATTCCGAAAATACAAATCCGTCTGAAATAAATATTTATGGTCATAATCTGTTGTTAAGGCTTTAATAAGTTCTTCAATTTCTTTATATAAAGAAACAGGGTTCCCAATATTCAAATCCAGTGCTTCAAGTTTTTTACGGATAGAAACTAACATTTCAACTTCTTTTTCAGCCTCAATATTCTTCAATTTTGTGATTATTATATTTAGAAATTCTTCACCAGAAACATTAGGTTCCAGATCACTGACCAAAATCTGGTTTTCAATCAACTCATCTACAAATCCTTTTGCTTCTTCAGGGCTGACTTCATCATTTATTATTATTTGAACAATCTGATCAATCCTCTTTCCTGCTTTAGCTAAATATAATATATCATCTAACTCTTTCGATCTATAAGCAGATGAAATAATATACTGCTTTTTTTCTTTAAAATATTCGTACTCTACATAACGTATACGACGTCCAACCTTATAAATACTACTATTAGGGAAATAGAGAATTTTATTCTTTATATAAGATAAACGAGCTAGATTCTGAGACAATCCTACCAGAAATTGCATATCTAATTTGGTATCTCTTATGTAAGTATTATCAACATGTTCATTATTCTTATTCTGAAAAGATCCTAAACCAACTCCTGCAAATAAACCGAATGGTGTGCAGCGGGTACTTATGCGATTATAGTACTTTAATATGGTCTGTATTAATTTCTCCTGTTTCTTCGATGAAAAGTTGACTCCGGATTTCACCCATCCTTCAATCTGGCTATGCAAATAAGGTGAAGCAAGATAAATGGCTTCCATAAAAACAGGATCTGAGCAGATCTTTTTCAATTCATTTTCTGAAATACAATCATGATCAGCCTTTATCAAAAAATCCTGAAGAGCAAATAACGATGAGCGGAAGATATATTGATCAAAAAATTGATAGGGAAATTTTGACATTCTATTATTTTAAGACAGAAACTTCTATATAACTATCCGTATACCATTTGATATCCAGAGGTTCTTTAGCATCAGCAATCGTTTCACTACTTACATCTTTTCCTGTTCCATAATTTATTTGGGCATCTGCACTTTTCCTGATTCCTAAAACCAGTATAAGTTTACTCCCTTTTTCTATCTTTCTTCCCGTAGAAAAGGTATTATGTATTGGAATCGACTCTTTAACAAATGGTTTTAACAATCTCCTTTTAGTATTATCTTTTGCATAACTTACTCTTGCAAAATAATCATGACATAATTTAAGATACTGCCCATTATGTAGTTTTTCGTAAAACTCCATAGTAATATCCATATCTTTTTTATTAATAGAGGCCTTTAATTCTCCAGTAAAATTCCCAATGATTTCTGTGGGCTTATCAAAAGCATCACTTTCAAAAATAAGTTTATACTTTATGAACGTCTCATCTATTGCATTATCAAGTATTTTTTCACTATCCAAACTTTTTAAAGTGTCTTCTCTTTCTAAGAAATCAATTTTTTGGGCAATGAAACCTGGCTCAGGCTTCAATTCCTGCAGTGTTGTTTTATTAAAAAACAGCTTTAATTTTCGACTCGTTATTTTATCTAGGCTTGGAGCACTCATCCATCGATTAGAACCCATTATTTGAAAATTAACTTTATCTTTTAGAAATTCAGGCTTCTTACTTCCTTTCAAAATATAATCAAACCATTGATAAGAAAGATCTTCTATATCAATATTTGCAACAGGATCAATCATATAACCCTTATAATTTTCACTTACTCCCGATACGACACCAGCATGGCTATAAGGCCCCATTACCAAATAATGATTGGCATTTTTATTATATTTATAATGTTCATTAAAATAATACATGGCACCTCTCTGATCTGCATCATAATATCCGGTAAAAGTTAAAACAGGAATATTAATCTTAGAAAAATCTTTTTTGTAAGGCATTTTAGATCGCCAAAATACATCAAAAGAAGGGTGTTTCAGCCATTCTTGAAAAATAGGATTTTGCCCTCCATACATGCTATCTAATTTATTGAAGGCTATTCCACTTTTATAATAAGAATTATAAACAGATAGCCATTCTTTTTCGTCACTAAAGAGTTTATAATCCGTTTCTTTTTTCACATAACTTAGCCAGCGAAGCATGTATGGACTATAACTATTATTAAACATTGGAAAATCTATTCCAAAACCTACTGATGCTGATGGGATAATTGTTTTCAGAGCAGGATGTAAATTTTTGGTAGCAGCCCATTGACTAAAGCCATCATAACTTCCTCCAAGCATTCCTACCTTTCCATTACTCCATGGTTGCTTTATAATCCAATCTATTACTTGGTTTACATCATTTATTTCAAATTCGAACGGGATAATAGTGCCATTACTCATAGATACCCCTCTGCTTGAGGCATTCACAATATTATAACCTTTGTCAGCACTTATCTTTGATTGCAAGATATGAGAATCGCTATTACGTGAATAAACCGAAAAATGTAAAATTGTAGGTAAAGGCTGCTCTATTTTTTTATTGAGAACATAGTAAAGGGAAATCTCCTTATCTTTTTCAGTTTTAACAATAATACTATCCTTAACTAAAAAGTTTTCTTTATCTAATTTTTTTAAAACTCTTTCTGCTATTGAAAAAGTTTTCTCTATAGTAATATGTGTATTATAATTTCTACACAATAAAACTGCATTTTTTAATGAAATACTATCATTCTTTATACTGTCTCTCAATATTTTAATTACCTCATTTTTATTAAAGCCTTTTTTAAACTTAAATGAATCAGGAATCAAATACCTAGATTGTATTGGCAACTGATTATACCTTTCTCTAAGTATATTTTCGTAAGCAGACTCAATATCTGTAGCTTTAGTTGCATTTTTAACTAATAAATATAATTCGAATTGAATACCTATTATTTTCGAATAATAAGGATATGAATTTTTATAGTTATTGCGTATACTATATATAGTTTTTATAGCACCATTATAATCTTTATCCAACATTTGAAGTCTAAAATAATTGTCTTGATATTTTAGAGAATCTTTTTCTTTATAGCTCCTTATAAGGTCCTTGTTAAGAAGAAGTAATCTATTTTCAAAATCTGGATTTTCTAGTTCTATTTTCTTAAAATAAAGTTTCTGAGAAGAACAATAAAATAAAAAAAATAAAAAAAACAAACACCATTTTCTTTTACTCATTTTAAAAAATTATTAATCAATTACCACCATTATCCGTTATTGGCTCAGTTGGCTTTGTTGGTTTCGTTGGTTTCGTTGGCTTAGGACAATTGATACTTGTAGTAGTATCACCATTCGTTACATTATCATCTCCACTTATACAGAAAGAACGCATACTGATAAAAGTAGGCTTGATATTTCTAAACCTTTAAAATGTGGCTACAATCCATACACTACAAAATGGGAGGATTGGGCTAAAAATCCTTTGAAGCACAAAGCTATACAATATTATAATATAAAAAATTCATCTTTCAAACCCACCACTAAAAAATAAAATACTGAAAGTCAAACCGAATTCATCAATACGTGTATATATCTCACTAATAAAAGAAAAAAATTTTTGTATATTTAAAACATCTGTGTATTTTAGATAAAAATATTAACATGATTTTTGACAAACTAATTAACTATCTCAAACTTGATAAACAGGAGTTCATTTTTCAGTTTAACTCTCATCCTAATTACCCGTCAGCACTCGCTTTTAGTGATACTTTGAATTTTATGGGGGTAAAAAATGATGCCTACGAGCTTGATAAAGAATATTGGGATGAGCTGCCGGAGGAATTTATTGCCATTGTTGAAAACTCTTTTTCTCTGGTAAAAAAATCAGGAAGCGGCTACTCAGTATATTCAGAAAAAGCAAAAAACTTTGAAAAAGAAGAGCTCTATAATAAGTCCACAGATTTTGTACTTCTATTTGAAAAGGCAGAAAAGGCAGAAAGTAAACTTGCTTTCAATTTTAAACCTGTCCTGTACTGTGTTTTTGCTGTTATTCTGGCCTATTCTTTTTTAAGCCAAACTATATATGAAGCTGTTTTTAACCTTCTTTCACTGGCTGGTGTATACATTTCACTGGAGATTTACAACCAGAAGTTCGGAAATACTTCTACTGTAATTGGAAGTATATGTGGTGGTGGAGCGCCTGGTGCTGCACAGACAGTCAATTCCTGTGATAAAATTATTAAGCAAGATAAAACCAGTATTTTGGGATTAAAGTTTTCTGATTTTTCCCTGATTTACTTTGTGGGACTTGCCATATTAGGACTGTTTTTACCAGCAACAGCGTATCTCGTAAAGGGCTTTACTTTTGTTTCAGTGATTGCAATCGGGTACTCAGTATATATTCAGGCTTTTGTAGAAAAAACATTTTGTAGAGTTTGTCTTTTAATTATTTCGATCCTTGCCGGACAACTGATCTTAAGTATCCTATTTTTTCAAAACCTTTCTTTTGGAGTTGGAGCTCTTTTACTGACAATTATCCTTTGGGCTCTTGTCTTCTCGGCTGTCATTTATTTCAATACAATTCTTGAGGAGAAGGAAACCCTTCAGAAGTCTAATGCGAAAAACCTAAGATTTAAAAGAAACTATGAGCTTTTCAAAGATCAGCTTCAACAAAATGAGAAGATAGAATTCCAGGATACCCATACTTTTTCAGTAGGAAAGAAAGATTCAAAACTTCGCATTGCTATTGTTTCTAATCCTTACTGTGGCTTTTGTAAAGATGCTCATAAACTGGCTGAAGGCTTATTAGAGAAATATCCTAATGAAATCTCTCTGCAAATGAGATTCAACTATACTCAGGAAAGAGCCAACGAGAAATATACTCAGCTTATTTCTGACCTTACACATATCTATCATCATAAACATGAAAAAGATTTTCTTAATGCTGTAGAGACATGGTTTGAAACAAAAGACGAAGGTAAGATCAATACGCTCTCCGGAGGGGCTGCAACGTCAGAAAACCTGAATCTACTCGTTGAAATGTCAAGAGAAAACAGTAATGCCGGATTAAGCTTTACTCCCATCTTTATTATCAATGGATATCAGTTTCCGGATAAATATGACCGTGAAGATCTTCTCTTCTTTATAGATGAACTAATAGATGATGAAGACCTTTAACAATTAAATCTCACTCGTTTAAAAATTTCACTATCTTAGGAAAAACAAAAACCAGTTATTATGAAAAATCTAAAGAAATTCACCAGAGAGAATTTTAAAATATTGAAACACCAGATTACCCAACAATAGATAAAATTACGAGTGAAGCAAGCTGTTAAGATCTATATGAAGACAAAGAATCAACGCTTGCAAAAAATGGAGCTATCGGCTTTCCATTTCATTGAGTTAGAATATTGAATTAAAATTAAAAATGTCGTCATCCGTTGGCGACATTTTATAATGAGCATTAATTTTGAAAAAATTTCCTTTTTATAAGCAACCAGACACAAAAGACTGTGGACCTACCTGTCTTAGGATCGTAAGCAAGCATTACGGAAAAAGCATTTCGCTTCAGCAAATCCGTAACCTTTCTGAGACAACACGTGAAGGCAGCAGCCTCCTTGGATTGAGTGATGCTGCAGAAAATCTCGGATTCCGTTCATTGGGAGTCCAAATCGACTTTAATACGCTCACAGAAGAAGTTCCGTTTCCATGTATTGCCCATTGGAACAAAAACCATTTTGTAGTAGTTTATAAAATTGATAAAAATAATAAAGTATATATATCGGATCCCAGTTATGGCCTTATTACCTATACCCGGGAAGAATTCATCAAATTCTGGATCGGTGAAAATGCCAATGAAAATACAGAAGAAGGAATTGTCCTTATCCTGGAAACAACTCCTTCTTTCTTCCAGACTGAATTCGATGGTGAAGAAAGTAAAGCCAGCTTTTCTTTTCTCTCCAAGTATCTGTTTAAATACAAGTCACTTGTTATTCAGCTTGCTGTGGGATTATTGGCAGGAAGTTTACTTTCACTTATTTTCCCCTTCCTTACCCAAAGTATTGTAGACGTAGGTATTCAGAATCAGGATATTAACTTTATCTATTTGGTTTTGCTTGCTCAGGTGATGCTTTTCCTCGGAAGAATGGGAATAGAAACCATCCGAAGCTGGATCCTGCTCCACCTTTCGGCCAGAATAAATATCTCCATCATTTCCGATTTCTTTATCAAACTGATGAGACTTCCAATAAGCTTCTTCGATACGAGAATGACAGGGGATATTATGCAGAGAATTAATGACCACCACAGAATAGAACAGTTACTTACAAGTTCTTCACTGAACACCCTGTTCTCATTGGTCAATCTTATTATTTTCAGTATTGTTCTACTACTTTACGATTACAGACTTTTCGTTGTATATCTGGTAGGTGCTGTATCTTATATTGGCTGGATCACTTTTTTCCTGAAAAAAAGAAAAGAGCTTGATTATAAAAGATTCTCTCAGGTATCGCAGGAACAGAGTAAAGTCATAGAACTGATCAATGGAATGCAGGAAATCAAGATGCATAATGCTGAAAAGCACAAGCGTTGGGACTGGGAGTTTCTACAGGTAAAACTTTTTAAAATCAGAATAAAATCTCTTTCGTTGGAACAATGGCAGTCTGTGGGAGGAAACTTCATTAATCAAATGAAAGATATTTTGGTCAGTTTCCTTTCTGCTAAACTTGTTTTAAGCGGAAACCTTACTTTAGGGATGATGCTTTCGGTACAGTACATCATTGGACAGCTGAACAGTCCTTTATTACAGCTTATCGACTTTATTAAACAAACTCAGGATGCTAAAATTTCCCTTGAAAGATTGGGTGAGATTCATGATAAAGATGATGAAGAGGATAAAAATGAACAATATGCTACAGACGTTCCTCAGAAAGACATTGAAATCAGCAATATGTCTTTCCGGTATATTGGATCTGATGTTCCTGTTTTTGAAAACCTTAGCCTTTCCATCCCTTATCAGCAGACCACAGCTATTGTAGGAGCCAGCGGAAGTGGAAAGACAACCTTATTAAAGCTTCTGATGAAATTTTATGAGCCTGATCAGGGAGAAATTAAAATCGGAAATACCAATCTCAGAAATGTTTCTCCAAGATTTTGGAGAGATCAATGTGGAGTGGTAATGCAGGAAGGTTATGTATTCAATGATACCATCGCTAATAATATTGCTGTGGGGCAAGATCATATTGACAAACAAAAGTTGAGACGGGCTGTAGAAATTGCCAATATCAAAGAATTTATAGAAAGTCTTCCATTAAGCTACAATACCAAGATCGGAAATGAAGGAGTAGGGGTAAGTGGAGGTCAGAAACAAAGATTGTTCATAGCAAGAGCTGTATACAAATCTCCAGAGTACATCCTATTTGATGAAGCTACATCTGCTCTGGATGCCAACAATGAAAAGGTAATCATGGAAAACCTTGAGCAGTTCTTTAAAGGGAAAACAGCGGTAGTCATAGCACACCGACTATCCACTGTAAGACATGCTGATAAAATCATTGTGCTGGATAAGGGAAAAGTAGTAGAAGAAGGCAGCCACGCAGAACTTGTAGATTTACGGGGAGAATATTACAGACTTGTAAGAAATCAACTTGAATTGGGAAGCTAATCCAAATCATCAATACAGCGGAATCCGAAAAGCTTACAGAGTAGGAAATTAAAAACTAAATATTATGAAAAATCTAAAAAAACTTTCAAGAAAAGATCTGACTTTTGTCAAAGGAGGAGTAGTAATTCCTGGCAACAACTGTTGTGGTTCCTGGTGTCTGGGCAGCTGGATGCCATGTAACATCCACCACCTTGCGTGTCCACCGGATGCAGATACTTCACCACCATCATGGTATGATGGTAATTGCCCATTTGCTTAAACAATATTCCCCCTGAAATACTGGGGGAAATTTTACCTTAGAAAAATGAAAGAAGACATTTTAGACAATATTGAACTCCGTTCAGAAAGCGTACAGGATATTCTTACCCAGCCTCCCCATTGGATGATACGCTGGGGGAACTCTATTATACTTATTATTCTCTTGCTTATTCTTGCGATGAGTTACATTATAAAATACCCGGAATTTGTACCGGCTCCTATAATCGTTACTTCTCAGAATCCTCCTGAGAAAATAGAGGCCAGAACCAGTTCCAAGATTGAGAAAATATTCATAAAAGACCATCAGGAAGTAAAGAAAAATGAAGTATTGATGGTGATGCAGTCTGCAGCTAATTATAAAGATATTTTAGCCTTAAAAAAGATCGTAGACTCTACTGCACCCAACCAGCTAGGGTCCTTTCCTGTATCTGAAACCGGAAAATTCAAACTGGGAGAGTTACAGGGAGAATACAACAGCTTCGCAAAGGCCTTTCAGGATGAAGAGCTTTTCACAAGGCTACAGCCTTATGCTCCGGAAAATCTGGCAACCAACCAGAGTATTTCAGAATATAGAGTCCGAGCAGCTACACTGAGACAGCAGAAAAATCTAGAATCTGTAAAATATGATCTGACGAAAAAAAACTTTCACAGATCTCAGGAACTCTTCAATCAGGGGGTCATTTCAGCTATGGAACTTGAAAATGAAAAAATAAAATATCTTCAGGCGCAACAAAACCTTGAAAATATCAATATTTCCATATCACAAACAGAAGAAGGGATATCCAATCTTAATAAAACTAGAAGCGGAACTGCTATTAATACGGAAAAAGACAGAATAACCTATTCTTCGCAGACTCTGCAGCTATTTGAGCAATTGAGAAAATCTTTAAAACAATGGGAACAGAGCTACCTTGTAATATCATCCACTGATGGCGTTGCCAGCTTCCAGCAGTTTTTTGGGGAAAATCAGTTTGTAAAAAGCGGTGAACCTATCTTATCTATCCTTCCAAAGAATAAAGAGAAATTAGTAGGCAGAATGTCTGTTCCTACTATTAACTCAGGAAAGATTACTCCTGGAGAGAAAGTATTGATTAAACTTGACAACTACCGCTTTCAGGAATATGGGATTATAGAAGGAAAGGTTCAGAACATCTCTCTTATTCCTGATGAAAAAGGAAACTATTATGTAGATGTCGTATTACCGAAAGGATTAAAAACAAGCTATAATAAAACGCTTACATTCGATAAAGAGCTTAGAGGCAGTGCAGAAATTGTGACACAGGACCTAAGGCTTATTGAAAGATTTTTCTACCAGATCAGAAAATTACTTGGCTATCAATCCTGATAAAGCCAAACAGAAAATATATAAACCGTCTCATCATTGATAAAGGCGGTTTTTTATTGATCTCCTGTTTTAAAAAGTAAAAGCCGTGGACAAAGCAAAAAAATAAATTAATTTAAGCTTATTTCTAGTAATGATTTATCCATATGCTTTAATATTCCACTTATAAACAATCTACGGGAACAATGGAAAAATATTTATAAAAACAACTTTTACAGATGAAGAATCTGTGGATAATGAGGTTGATAGTATAAGTTTTAAAATTAACGTGAACTATAATTATAAAGAAAATACGAGTCAGGTAAAATAGTACCAGTATCGAAAAATTCCATAATTTTATCGTAGAATAATGAGATATAAAAAGTCTGATATATAGTATAAAATGCGATAACTATTTCTCCTATTTTAAAAATATTCTTTAAAAACCAATAATCATTATGTCAACCCGACTATTCCTCATTTTATTGATGAGCTGTTTTTTTACTTCCGCACAGACTCATCGTTTTATTTACGAATTACAATTCAAAATAGATTCAACCTCCACTGATTACATTAAAACCAACATGGTCTTGGATATTAATCCAAAGGATGTCAAATTTTATGAAAACATATTTCTTAGAATGGATTCAATCAATAGAGCTAATCAGAATTCCCGCTTTCGAACCTGGGGCTTCCAAAATATTATCACAAGGGAGCGTAATTCCTTCAAAAATAAAAATTTCGAAAATTTGGATGATTTGTTTGTCTATCAAACTGATGATCCAATGAAATGGAATTTAAGCAATGAAATAAAAATGGCAGATATATATCTTCTACAAAAAGCCACTACATTTTTTGGGGGAAGATTTTGGACAGCATGGTTTTGCAAAGATATTCCTTTTAATGAAGGTCCCTATAAGTTTAGAGGTTTGCCCGGGTTAATATTTCAAATTTATGATTCAAAAAGTCAATTTAAATATAGCATGTTGCAGTCAAAGTCATTTGATATGATCTATGATACAACAGGTTTCATAGAAAACTATGCAGATACGAAACCTTTAGAGGTCAGTGAGCAAATGGTTCAGAAAAAAAAGTTAGAAAAATTCAATGAGCCATTCAAAGATTTTACTTTACAATTTGATAAGCAACCCGATGTACAGTATTTTTACAGAGGCACACAAATTACAAGTAAAGACCAGTTGAAAGTCTTTGAGAAACAGGCACAAGAAGTAATGGTAAGAGAAAATAATCCAATTGAAGTTAACAAAGTTATTCACTACCCAAAAAAATAATTCAGAAATAAAGTATTTAAAATTCGCTTAAAGAAAATTGAGCTGCGAGCTATTTAAGATCAAGATGTAAAACTTGTGACGTATTCAGGAGTATTTATATTGAAACTGCTTAAACTTTTTGACACTATCCCACGAAGTGTGTAAGTTAAAAAGTTAGGGCTTGGATTTTATAATCTGAGCCTTTGTTCAAAAATAAGCATAAACTGGTTAAGAACAATACCCCAATTTTGAATTGACATGGTC
>NZ_JBYOKO010000025.1:0-34309 GCF_057799275.1 Chryseobacterium sp. 14P4.3.2 | reverse complement strand
ATAGTGAAATAAACAAAGCAGATATAAGAGCGATCCAGTTGTTGACAATCTTATAAAAAAAACAAAAAAACCTTCACATATGAAGGTTTTTCTATTATTTATAAGCTTCGATTTTGTCAGTAAGCGTATTGATAAAGTTTTGTAATGGTTTTTCTACCATCATTTTGATGAACGGATTGAATTTCCCCTCAAATAACATCTGAACTTCAGTCTGGTTTTCGTTGATTGGGTTCAAAGTTGCCGTCAATGAGAAATCTAAGCTTGAACTTGCGGATCTCAAAACAGCTTTCTGATCGTCTACTTCATCTATTTTCAAAGCGATTTCCGGCATTCCCTGTAATCCAAATTTAAAACCGTTATCTCTTGTTTCAAACTTTTGAAGACCGTCCGGCATAAAATCTTTGTAGTTTTCAGGAGTTTTTAACAATTCCGACAACTCTTTAGATGATTTATTGACAATAATTTTTCGTCCTTCTAAATTCATTTTTTATTTTTGTATTTAAATTCTTAATTCTTACAAATGTATAAAGTTTTTGTGAACGAAAAAAAATTATTGATATCTAAGCATCCCGAAAGACTTGAAAAAAATCTCGGGTATGAAAGTTTCACGACTTTAGAGATTGCATTGGATATTTTGGAAAATACTTCAGTGAATGAACTGAATGTTTTTGGTGAGAATATTGAAGAAATCTGGCATGAATTCCAGAAGCTTTTCAGAATTATAGAAGCTGCGGGGGGACTTGTTAATAATCCGGTAGGAGATACACTTTTTATCAAAAGATTAGGCAGATGGGATCTTCCTAAAGGAAAAATGGAAAAAGGAGAATCCAGAGAAGAATCTGCCGTACGTGAAATAGAGGAAGAAACAGGTCTTAAAGATGTTGAACTCGTTCAATT
The DNA here is from genome assembly GCF_057799275.1 of Chryseobacterium sp. 14P4.3.2. NCBI lineage: Bacteria > Pseudomonadati > Bacteroidota > Flavobacteriia > Flavobacteriales > Weeksellaceae > Chryseobacterium > Chryseobacterium sp. 14P4.3.2. The sequence continues at coordinate 33,412 of NZ_JBYOKO010000025.1, read as the reverse complement.
CATCAATACAACCTACCATATTTATGTGGAGAGAAATGGGGAAAAAATATTAAAATGCACCCATTGGTTTGAAATGAAATTCAGCGGCAATGATACTTCCAAGCCACAGACTGAAGAAGGCATTACTGAAGTTGCCTGGAAGAACACCGTTCAGATTGAAAATGAAGTCTTTCCAAGTACATTTCAAAATATTAAGCTGATTGTAAAAGAATTTTGGGATTCAAAGGCAAAATAAATTTCAAAAGTCTAAAGGACGGTAGAGGAGCATTGAACCACTCCTCTACCCTGCCGTCTTGTAAATATAATCAGCTTCCTATATAATATCTTAAATGAAGTCGATCAGTTTCTCCAGCGCTACGCCTCTTGATCCTTTCAACAATATATTTTCGGCTTGAATTTTATGATCTTTTAAATATTCTATTACACTTGCGGTATTTTCGAAAGCAAGATCTGAAGGATTAACAGCTTTAAAGTGTTTTCCTACTGTGATAATTTCATTAAACCCTAAATCCTTTGCCAGTTTTAAGATATTCTGGTGTTCTTTCTCACTTTCATCTCCCAACTCAAGCATATCACCGATAATAATGGTTTTACTCCCTTCAAAAGTAACAAAATTATTCAGTGATGCTGTCATGGAACTTGGATTGGCATTATAAGTATCCAGCACCATTGTTCTGCCGTTATTCTTCACAACCTGAGAGCGCATATTCGTCGGGGTGTAATGCTCAAGAGCATATTTTATTTTTTCAAAACTGATTCCAAAGTGAAGTCCTAGACTGGCTGCCGCACAAAGGTTGGTAAAATTATAATCTCCTGTCAGTTTTGATACAGCTTTCATTCCATTATAGCTCAATCCTACAAAATGTTCTTCAGAAAAAGATTCAAAATTATAATCTGAACTCTCCTTTCCAAAAGTAATAACTGGTGAATAATTTTCTGTTTTTTCAGTTTGGACAGGATCATTTTCATTAACAATGATTGTTTTATGATTATTTTTAAGATAATCATACAGTTCAGATTTCCCCTTGATTACTCCCTCAAATCCGCCAAATCCTTCTAAATGGGCTTTTCCAAAATTGGTAATATATCCAAAATCAGGTTTTGAAATAGCAGACAGGAATTCAATTTCCTTCTGATGATTGGCTCCCATTTCTATCACAGCCATTTCATGCTCAGGCTTGATAGATAGGATGGTTAGAGGAACCCCGATATGATTATTGAGGTTACCCGATGTATACTGTACATTATACTTTTCTGAAAGTACGGCATGAATGAGTTCTTTGGTAGTTGTTTTCCCATTACTTCCTGTAAGACCTATAAAAGGGATGCTAAGCTTGCTTCTGTGATAGATTGCCAGCTGCTGTAGGAAATCCAAAGTGGATGGAACATAGAAAATATTTTTATCTCTGTTTTCAAATTCCTGCTGTTCAACTATTACAGCCAAGGCACCTTCGTCAATAGCTTTTTCGGCTATAGTTGCTGCGTTGAAATTATCTCCGGAGAAGGCAAAGAAAATATCATTTTCTGCGATTTTTCTGCTATCAATGGTCACTTTACCAGCCTGCAGAAACAAAGGATAAAACTGTTCTATATTCATAGGTCAAAAATAAAAAAACCTTCCGGAAATCCGGAAGGTTTTATATAAGTATTTTTTGATAAATATTATCTTCGAGTTCTACTCTTGTCATTTGTTCTTGCATCCTGAGCGACACGGAAACCAATCCAGCCAAATGCTTTTCCTTGGTTTTTATATCTTCTTTGTCCCGGATCCAGCCAATATGCAGTATCTTGCCAAGACCCCCCTTTTACAACTCTGATATCGTTAGACATTTCAGAAGTTCTGTCTTTGGTATCTTTTTGCATTTTTACTTTACCTGTAGCGTCTACAACAAATCTTTTTCTAGGAGAATTATACATATCAAATCCTGAAGCAGAATCTGATGCTCTGTAATATTCTAAAGAAGACTGTCTGTCACCATCTCTGTAGTTTCTGTAATCAGCAATCGTTTCTCTTTCAAATTGTCCCGGAAGTCCTTTGTAAACTAATCTTCCGTCAGCTAAAGTATCATACTTAATAGTACCTTCGTCGATCATTTTGTAAGTTCCGTCACCGTTTCTTACGATAGCCTGAGGCATATTTCCTCTGTAATAATTGAAATCGTTGTAATCTTCGTCAATGATTGGTCTGTATACATCAGCAGTCCATTCAGAAACGTTACCATACATACCATAGATTCCTAAATCATTAGATGGATATTTTCTTACGTCGGAAGTCTGTGCAGACCCGTCATTTTTCCATCCTGCTATACCAGAATAGTCACCTTTACCCATTTTAAAGTTTTCAAGGAACATTCCTCTTTCTTTTCCTTTAACCCCTCTTAATCTTTCAATTTCAGGTTTCTTTCCAAGGTATTGGTTATATTCTCTGGTTTTCGCCATTCCAAGAGCTGCATATTCCCATTCTACTTCAGTAGGAAGTCTGAACTTCTGTACCATTGCAGAATTTGGAGCTCTGTTTGCAGATAATAGTCTCTGGTTTGTTGTTTTCATCCCAGATTTCTGCTGCATTCTTTTTTCATTAATATATCCTTGCATCTCCGGATCATTCGCTTTGAATTTATCCATATTAAATGCAGTTCCTCCCTGGTTGTTGGATTCGTTGATATATAAATCTTTAGCAATAACACCTGCCTGCATCAAAGCCTTTTCATTTGCTCTGTCTGTCAGCCATTCACAATATCTGTTTGCCTGAGTCCAGGAAACTCCTACTACGGGGTAGTAATCGAATTCCGGAGAACGCAGATAAGTTTCATTATAATCGTTTCTAGCTAATTTATTGTCCCATAATAGAGTATCTGGCAGGGCGCCGTTATAGATCTCCTTAAAACTAGGATCACTTGGAGGGAATACATACTTCAACCATGTAAGGTATTCGCGGTATTCGTAGTTAGTAATCTCAGTTTCACCGATAAAGAATGAACTTACCTGCATTCTGCGAGGCGTGTTATTCCAATCGTGCATAACATCATCTTTCACTAATCCCATTGTAAAAGTTCCACCTTCTACATATACCATTCCTGGCCACCCCTTCTGTTTTTGTTGCTTTCCTGCAAAAAACCAACCTTGTTTTTCGTTTGGTTTCCAACCTGTCTTGCTGACAAATTTTTTAGTACCGCCTCCTTTGCTGGTTCCTGATCCGCCACAGCTGGTTAATGCAAGTGTAGAACTTAATGCTATTAATGAAAACAACTTTAGTTTTTTCATAGTCGATATAAATATTTTCAAAGTACAAAGAAAAAATAAATTATTCAATAAATCAAGTAAACATTTGATTTTTTTGAAAAACGTTAACAAATTAATTTTATTGTATCGCAATTTAATTCTAAAATTTTCATTTATTTTGTAATTTAGCAATTTCAATAATAAACATGAGACGAAAAATCACTCTTTTATCCTTAATCGCTTTTGCATCAACACTTTACGCCCAAAGAAACACCATAGAATGGAATGGTTCTAAAATTCAGGATTTTGGTGAAACAAAAATTAATCTTCCCATTTTCAAAAATGAAGGTTTTTCTTTCAGCCAAAATAATGTTTTTATAGTAACTAAGCAAAAAATCGGAGAAAAGCAGTTAAAAATTTCAGACCTTTCCTGGGAGAATGTTTCCAACCAGGATTTATTTGAATTGGATAAAGGCAGCCTTCCTGATTATGATGTGGCAGATGTTTCCTATTATACATTGGATGGGGACACTTATGCCAGTATCAGCGTTGCCTTATTTAAAAATGTGAAAGGCCGTGTTCAGAGACTTTCTTCATTTAATGTTACTGAAGGTGCAGCTCCTATTAATGCTTCAAGCACATTTAATAAGGTAGGAACTACAGGTAATCCCTTATCCAGTGGTAATTTTTACAAAATAAAAGTTGACAAATCCGGTATATTTAAAATCACATCACAGTTTTTAAAAGACAACGGGATCAATCCTTCTTCTGTAAATCCTAAAAATTTCAGAATTTACGGAAACGGAGGTATTATGCTTCCCGAATACAATCAGGACACCAAGTATGGTGCTTTGCAGGAAAACGCCATTCAGGTTGTGGGTGAAGATGACGGGGTATGGAATGATAATGATTATGCTCTTTTCTATGCACAGGGACCTGACGGATATAATCTTTATGATACCAACAACGGAAATGGCTTCAAAAGAAAAGACACAAGATTTTCTGAGAGAAGCAATAATGTAAAAAATATATACGAAGATTTTTCATATTACTATATCAATTTTGATAAAGGAGCAGGAAAAAGAGTTCAGTCCATTGACGGAAATCTCCCTGCACAGCTGATCACAAGGTATGACAGCTATCAGGTCATCAATAAAGATCAGAAAAATCTTTTGAAAGTGGGAAGAACGTGGGTAGAAGACACTCCTTTCAATAGTGAAAAAGATGTAACCATCACTACCAATTCTCCTATACAGGCTAATGATCTTATACGATACAGAACTCAGGTAGTTGGATACAGATCACAACAGAACAACATTGATTTTAAAATCAACAATCTGGCACCGTCTTCAAAAACTGTACCTGCAGACAGTGGAGCGATTCAATATAATTTTTATCCCATAACCTATTCGGGGACAATCACCAATCTTACCGGAAATCAGCTTACGATTAATTATAATCCTAATATTGGTAAAAACCCTAACGGAACTTTCTACTTCGATTATATTGAGCTGCAATACAAAGAGAATCTTGCATTTAATGGTTCACAGATGAACTTCAGAGATTATTCTATTGTAAGCGGAAGCAATACCAACTATGGATTTAGTATAACCAATGCCGGAAATATAGAGCAGGTATGGGATGTGACAGATATCACCAACGCAAACAGAAGAGTAAATAAAGCGGGAGCAGGTTCTTTCAACTTTGCCTATATTGCTGCTGATCAGAACTTCAACAATGAATTTGTAGCTTTCCGTTCTGACGCAGCCTTCAACCCACAGTTTGTAGGTAGGATTTCCAACCAGAATCTTTCCATATTACAGAATATTGATTATCTCATTCTTACTGTACCTGAAATGATGGGCCAGGCACAAAGACTTGCCAATTATCATCAGACAGCCAATAACTATAAGGTAGAGATTGTAGATATCAGTAAAATCTATGAAGAATTCGGAAGTGGAAGCAAAGACCTTACTGCTATCAGAGATTTCGTTACCAAACTGAATACACCAGCCGGAAGGCTTAAATATGTATTTATACTTGGAGACGCATCATTTGATTACAAAAACAGAATCTCAAATAATACAAACATTGTTCCCAGCTATCAAAGTGAGCAGTCTTCAGATTATGTATCGTCATTCGTTACCGATGATTATATTGTAATGAACCAGCCGCAGAATACCCTTTTAATTGAAAATAATTTACCCGATGTGCCTGTCGGAAGAATTCCTGCTGCTAATGTCACTGAAGCATCAGATATGATCAGCAAGACCCTAGCTTATTACAATTCTCTGTCCGGGCAGTCAAGTCCTTTTGGAGAGTGGCGTATGCGCCTTGACTTTGTAGTGGATGATAATAATGAAGGAGGAAGTCCTTTCCACAATGTTATGAACTCTAGTTTGGTGAGTATATTCGAACAGCCCGGCCAGCTGGATCTGAAAGAATACAATGTAAAAAAATTATATATGGATGCCTTCCCTGCTCAAAGTACTTCAGGAGGACTAAGGTATCCGCAGGTGAATCAGGCAATTTCCAATGCCATAGGAAACAGCTTATATCTTTTCTATTTCGGACATGGAGGAATCAATGGCTGGGCACAGGAAAGAGTATTAACCAGTACAGAAGTTCAAAACTCAAACAACTTCTCTAATGTATACAGCAGGTTTCCGTTTGTTTCTACTATAACATGTGAGTTCACATTATGGGATGAGCCGGGAACAAATTCTGTGGGAGAGCAGTTTATTAAGCTAAAACAAGGGGGCGTTTCGGCAATGATCACTTCCAGCCGTGCTATTGGTGTAGATTACGGACGTGATTTCACCAACACCTATACCCGAAATATATTTAAATTAACCAATGATGATTTCAATTCTTTAGGGTATGCTCATTTAATTGCAAAAAAACAGAAAGGTCCTAATAATAACCACCTGAAGGTAAATTTCCTTGGTGACCCTGCTATGAAACTAAGCAGGCCACAAAGATTGCTGACTATTGATAATATTGAAACTCCTGTTCCCGGATTAATCAGAGGATTGGATTTTGTGAAAGTAAAAGGACACATCAATAAACCTGACGGAACTCTAAACAGTACTTTCAACGGAAAAGTAGCCATCAACATTTTTGATAAGAGACTAAATAAAAAGACCTTAAATAACAACGGTGCTTTATCTCCTGTATTAGACTATACTGAAGAAGGAAGTGCTATCGTAAAAGCTGCAGGAACGGCAGTAAACGGAGTTTTCAATGCAGAATTTTATGTACCTAAAGACATTAACTACACTGTAGGAGACGGAAGAATACTGGCATATGCAGACAATAAGGCAACGGATGTATTCAACAACCAGACTGTACAGGTAGGTGATATCAACCCCAACGGAATCAATGATAACCAGCCTCCAAAAGTAAAACTGTATATGAATAATACCAACTTTGCAGATGGTGGTATTACCAATCAGAACCCAATGCTTCTTGCCTGTCTTACGGATGATACAGGAATTAACTCTACCGGATCAGGAATAGGACATGATATTACGGTTTATCTGGATGGGCAGATTATTAATACGGTAATTTTAAATGATTTTTATGCTCCGGGTGAAGGAAACGGATGTCTGAATCCAAGTCTTGCAGACTATCAAAAAGGAAATGTATCATATCCTTTCAAGAATCTTGCCATTGGACAACATCAATTAGCATTTAAAGTTTGGGATATAAACAATAATTCTACATCTGCTACGTTAAATTTTGAAGTTAAGGATGAATCTGACCAACACCTGATCATTAACCGTCCGCTGAACTGGCCAAATCCATTCACTAATAAGACCTATGTACAGTTTGAACACAACTGTGATGATATTCTGGATGTGAATGTACAGATCTATACAATTACCGGAAGATTGGTAAGAACTTTATCTCAGCCGGTGGTTGCAGAACCTTTCCTACAGGGCTTTAGAACCCCTCGTCAGGCAATAGAATGGGACGGAAGAGATGATTTTGGAGCAACAGTAGCAAAAGGTACGTATATTTTTAAGATATTTGCAAAAAGTCAAAATCAAGAAAAATGCAAAGGAAGTGCCACAGCTGTAGAAAAAATGGTACTTTTGAAATAAATTAACTTATACATAGATAATAATATTAATAAAAAACTGATAATATATAAAAGACAACATATGAATTTAACTACTAAACTGCTTTTAGGATTTGGTTTGAGTGCTGGTTTTTTAGGCTATTCGCAAGACTTGGGTAAAGTAAACCCAGTACTTACCGGAGCTCCTTTTCTAAGAATTGCACCTGATGCAAGGTCTGGAGGTATGGGAGACCAAGGGGTAGTAACCTCTCCGGATGCATTTTCACAGTTCTGGAATGCTGCAAAATATCCTTTTAGCAGAACAAGTTCTTCCATAGGTCTTAACTATACACCTTATATGGGAAAACTTACCAATGATGTATTCTTATTATATGGTGCATTTCATAAGTTCCTGGGGCAGGAAGAAAGATCTACCATTTCTGCAAGTATCTATTATTTCAATATGGGGCAAGTAGACCTTACTCAGTTGGTAGGTACAGAAATTGCTTCAATGGGTACATCAAAACCAAACGAATTCTCTATTGACGTTGCCTATGCTTTGAAACTTTCTGATTCCTACTCTATGGCTGTAACTGGTAGATTTATCCGTTCAGACTTAGCCGGAGGATTCAACACAGATACTACACTTAAACCTGCCAACTCTTTTGCTGTAGATGTTTCAGGTTACTACACTTCACCTAGATTTTCCAGTTTTGGAGGATATGATGGTAAATTAAATGCCGGTTTAGCCATTCAGAACTTAGGTCCGAAATTGGACTATACCGGAAATGAAGAATCAAGATCTTATCTTCCTACGATGGCAAGATTGGGGATTGGATATGACATGTTCCTTGATGATATGAATAGAGTCGGATTAACAGTGGAAGGTTCAAAACTTTTAGTTCCAGGATCTGAATATGCAGGAATAGATCCTAATACAAGACAGCCTATCTATCAAATTCCAAACGTAGGACCAATGGCTGGTATCGGAAAATCTTTCAAAAACAAAAACAGTATCATGTATAGTGGTGCTTTGGAATATTCATATGATAATGCTTTTTCTGTAAGAGGAGGTTACTTCCATGAAAGTGAAGAACAGGGAGCGAGACAGTTTGCAACAGCAGGTATCGGATTAAAGTACCGTTCTTTCGGTCTTGATCTTTCTTATCTTATTAATATGTCTAAAATCAACAGTGCATTGGATAACACTCTTCGTTTCGGTCTTACCTGGAACATAGGAGATGAAACATCTAATAACGATCGTTAAAAAAAAGACAACAGCAATACAAAAAGCCTCACCAACATGGATGAGGCTTTTTTTGTACTGTAATCAATGATCACCCCTGCAAGCTTCTCCGTTTATTTTACACATCAGAAATTCACTATTCACAATCACAAAAGCCGATTATTAAAAAAATATAACATTTAAGTTGACAAAAGTCTCTTCTTTATGGCGTCTTTTATAAATCCAATAGCTATTTTTGTAATATGAACTATTCGGCAGAGCTAAAAAAATTTGTGACCAGTCAATATGTATATTCTGCAATCAGAATTACATTAGCAACTGTTCTGCCTTGTTTGGTTCTCGCTCATTTTGGAATTTTAAAAGAATACTTCCTCTTCCCTCTCGGAACGAGTTTTGTGGCATTGACAGATCAACCCGGTCCTTTCATCCGAAGAAGAAATGCTCTTACTTTTGCCATTTGCTGTTTTGTCTTTGTCGCCCTGATCGCCAGTCTTGTGATGAATTTCAGAATACTGGTACTTCTGGAAATCGTTGTATTTGGAATGTTTTTCTCACTCATTGGAGTCTATGGCCAGAGACTGGCCGCTGTAGGTTCATTATCTCTGGTTGTACTTGCCATCTTTATTGACGGGCATCTTACAGGAAGTAATATCCCGAAGAGCTTGCTGATCTTTGCCAGTGGCTGTATATGGTTTTTGCTCATATTCCTTATTGTGACAACCATCCGGCCTTACAAACTGGCGGGGCAGATGATTGGTGAGAACTATCTGCAGCTGGCTGATTTTTTAAAGATCAAAGCCAACTATTATCAGAAAAATCCTGATTTTGATAAACTGACAACGCAGGTTATCGCCAAACAAATCGAAATAAAAAACTTACAGGAGGATACCAGAGAAACCGTTTTTAAAACAAGAACCATTGTCAATGAATCTACCACCACCAGCCGTTTGCTGATGCTGATGTTTCTGAACTCCATGGACCTTCATGAGAAACTGATGACCTCAGAAAGTGATTACCAGAAATTGCAGCAGAGTTTTGAAGACAGCATGATCCTGGTTAACATCCACGATTATCTGAATCTTTTGGCTGAAGAAATCACCAACATCGGAATCGCTCTTCAAAGTGGAACGAGAGCAAAACCCATATTCAACCTTGAACTTGAATTAAAGAACCTTAATTATAATTACTTCGAGCTTAGAAATAAACAGCTTTCTTCGGAAAGTCTGGAAAACTTTATGGTCCTGCGTCAGATCCTGATGCGTATCAATGAAATCACAAAGGAGATTAATGAAATTTATAAAGTTTTTTCCCAAAACATAAAACTGGCAAAGAGTTTATCTACCGGTCTAGACCTGAAAAAGTTTATGCCTAATGAGCCTAAGCTTAATTCTAAAGTCTTACGGAATAGTATTTCCTTATCATCTTCTCATTTCCGACATGCCATAAGAATTACCACTGCTTTACTATTCGGTTATCTTTTCTCTATGTTTGATTCTCTCGGGCTGGGACATACTTACTGGATTTTAATTACCATTACCGCTATTTTAAAGCCTGCTTATTCCATTACCAAAAAGCGTAACTTACTTCGTCTCTACGGTACTGTTACAGGAGCCACCATTGCCTATATCATTCTGCATTTTATCCATATCAACGGTATTTTGCTCGCTATACTGCTGATCAGTATGATAATGTGCTTCAGCTTTTTGAAAGGACGCTATTATTGGGCAGTTTTATTCATGACCATTTATGTTTTCCTGAGTTTTAACTTTTTGAATCCGGGGAAAATAGATGTGATATTTAAAGACAGGATTGTAGATACAGCCATCGCTGGCATCATCGCATTTTTAGTTTCTTATATTGTACTTCCTGTCTGGGAACACACACAAAATCTGGACCTGATGAAAAAGTCTGCAGCAGACAATCTGATTTATTTCCAAAGTGTGATTTCTAAATTTTTGGACGGAAATTTTGATCTTGAAGATTATAAAGTAAAACGGAAAAATGCAATTATTTCACTGGCCAATCTTTCTGATAATTTCCAGAGAATGATCTCTGACCCTAAAAATCAACAGAAAAAACTGGAAGTGGTTCATCAATTCGTTGCTACATCGCATCTTGTCACAGCTTACACAGCTTCTCTTTCTCAATACTCTCAAAATAATGAGCTGTATCCTGAAATTGATGCCGAAAGCTGGAGCAGAAAAATTGAAGCAGAAATGCAGCAGACCTCTACCCTTCTGGAGGGTAATGAAATAAATGAAACCCTGAAAATGGAGAGCCGTCTTGAACCGGAAGATTCGTCCATTGAAGATATGCTTCTGAAAAGAAAAACAGAGATTGAGGAAAGTGAAAGCATTGAAAAAATAGACCCCGATAAAATTTCGCATTTAACGGAGCTTAAAAACATTCACGATATTCTGGAACTGATCTACGATGTTGCCAAAGAACAGCGTAAAGTGATCGAAAAATATAAAGCTGAAAAAGTCGCTGAAACTGAATAATCAGTATTCTTTTATTCCTTATATAACCGAGGCCATAATATGATCTACTCCTCTACAATCGTAAAACAGTAGTCATCAAAAAACTCTACCCTGGCTTTGAATTCGTCCGAAAACTCTTCATCATATACCCTGCAGCTTATTTTATGAAGGTGCATCAGCTCGAATGGTTTTACTTCGTAATTTTTCTTCAGAGACCAGTATTTTGAATGGTGAATCTTGTACATGCTTTCTTTCACACTCCATATAATGGTATAAAAAGTATCAGCTTTGTCTTCCGGAATGAAACCCCGCTCATTTTCGTAGGTGAATTTATCAATTACCCTTAAGATTTTAGGATTGAATTTTTCTACATCTATACCTATTTTGTTTTGGGAAATAGCAATAGCAGCAAATGGAAAAGAATGGGTGATGGAAATTTCCGCATCCTTGGGAGAAAGAAAAGGTTCTCTTTCTTTATATAAAATTTTAGAATGAGGCTTAAGGCCCTTTAGTAATTTACGAACCATTAATACCTCCAGCAGTTTCTTGGGATGGTAGTCTTTTACCTTTTCAGCATTTTCAGGTTCCAAAAGCTCATTGATATCAAGCTCTTCACTTTCATCATACTTCCAAACAAGGATAGTGGCATTATCATCTGAAAAATCTCGGTAAAGGGGCATTCTTTTTTTATTCGGTAAAAATACTAAAAAGAAACCACTTGTAAAAAGGATGAGAGAAGACAGAAAGATGGAGGTCAATATTGATCTGCGAACAGCTTTTATATTCAACTGAAACTATCCGTTAAAAACATTTTAGTGCTTTATTTAATGCCTGTTAACTTCCATCTTCTGTTTTCTTAATTATTTAGACTGATGGTTCGCATCATTTCTATGCTCAATAATTTCCAGATTTTCATCTACAAAATAAGCACTCCCGAATCCGTTCACATATGAACCTTTTACAGGCTGTAGTGCAATTAAAATAAAATCTTTCATCTCAGAAATAATATCCACTACTTTTCCGTAAGTTTCTTTAAGCTGGCCAACTACCTGGTTCCAAACTTCAGAATCTCTTTCAATCTGAGAAGTTGCAGCTTCCAGGGTCAACCTTTCGCGGGCATAAATCTGTTTAGTAGCAGATTCATCCTCAATAAACATCACTGAAGTTTTTCTCCCTTCCGAAAGATTTTTGGTATGTCTTGCCATAAAAGATACAAGGATGTAAAATGTATTTCCTGCCTGAACAAACGGTGCATAGCTGGAAGTAGGATTTCCTTCAGCATCAGTTGTTGCCAGAATAACGCTTTTTGTATTCGCAATAATTTCCTTTACTTTAGGAGCTACAGGCTTTGTTTTTTTCTCTGTATTTGTATGATCCATAGAATATAAATTATGTGATAAAAATAGTTATTTATATTAAGACTAAATAATATTAAATCATGTTTAATCTCATAAAACAGAACTTAATCCGGCGTTTTTTTATTTTAATTATTAATTGTAATTTTGCATTTCGTTATCAATTGAATTTAAAAACTATTCATTACATATGAGTACTACAACACAATACGTTCCTTATAAAGTTAAGGACATTTCCCTTGCAGAATGGGGAAGAAAAGAAATCACCCTTGCAGAAGCAGAAATGCCAGGTTTGATGTCTATCCGTGAAGAATACGGTCCATCTCAACCGCTTAAGGGAGCTAGAATCGCAGGTTGTCTTCACATGACAATCCAGACTGCTGTACTTATTGAGACATTGGTGGCTTTAGGAGCTGAAGTTACCTGGTCTTCTTGTAATATTTTCTCTACTCAGGACCATGCTGCTGCGGCAATTGCTGCTGCCGGAATTCCTGTTTATGCATGGAAAGGTTTAAATGAAGAGGAATTTGACTGGTGTATTGAGCAGACTTTATTCTTTGGTGAAGACAGAAAACCATTAAACATGATTTTGGATGATGGTGGAGATTTAACAAACATGGTTTTTGATAAATATCCTGAATTCACAAAAGATATCAAAGGTCTTTCTGAAGAAACAACTACCGGAGTACACAGATTGTACGAAAGAATGAAGAATGGAACTTTGGTAATGCCTGCTATCAACGTAAACGACTCTGTAACTAAGTCTAAATTTGACAACAAATACGGATGTAAAGAATCTGCAGTAGATGCTGTAAGAAGAGCTACTGATGTAATGCTTGCTGGAAAAAGAGTGGTAGTTTGCGGATATGGAGACGTTGGTAAAGGTACTGCAGCTTCTTTCAGAGGAGCAGGTTCTATCGTTACTGTAACTGAAATTGACCCAATCTGTGCTTTACAGGCCGCAATGGACGGTTATGAAGTAAAAAGATTAGACACCGTAGTAGATAATGCTGACATTATCATTACTACAACCGGTAACTTCAACATTGTAAGAGGAGAACACTTCCTTAAAATGAAAGACAAAGCTATCGTTTGTAATATCGGTCACTTCGACAATGAAATCGATATGGCTTGGTTAAACAAAAACTACGGTCAGACTAAATCAGAAGTTAAACCTCAGGTAGATATCTATACTATTGAAGGAAAAGAAGTAATCATCCTTGCAGAAGGTAGATTGGTCAACTTAGGATGTGCTACAGGACACCCAAGTTTCGTAATGTCTAACTCTTTCTCTAACCAGACCTTGGCTCAGATCGAACTATGGACTAACTCTGCAGCTTACGGAAACGAAGTTTACATGCTGCCTAAGCATTTAGATGAAAAAGTAGCAGCTTTACACCTTAAAAAATTAAGTGTAGAACTTGAAACTCTTTCTCCTGAACAGGCTGATTATATCGGTGTAGACGTAAAAGGGCCATTCAAGCCTGAATACTACAGATACTAGACTTAAACAATCTTATGATATGATCCCACTATTGCTAAATAGTGGGATTTTTTTATTTCAAACCGCTCTGCTATTTCTTATTTTTGCAGCCTAAAAAAAGACATGAAAAACTACTTATTTCTGGGACTTATAGGCACTGTTATATCTTTTTCCAGCTGTAGCAGCGGTAATGACGAAACCAACATTGAACCTGAAAAAAAACTTTTACTCAGCAAGTTCACCACCGTTTATTATGATAATCCTTCTCAACCTGAAACCGTTGATCAAACATTCGAATACAATAATAAAGGAGAACTTATAAAAATCCTGCACAAAGGATTAGCAACGACTTTTGAATATATCGACGGGAAGCCGGTAAAAGCCAATTTCTATAATAATAAACAAGAACTATCCTATTCTTCTGTCTTTTATTACAAGGGAGCTTTATTGGATAAGACTCAGCAGACTTATGCCAATTCGCTGTCACGAACCACAAATTACACCTATGCCGCAAATGGCCAGCTTACTAATATTACCAACTGTATGTCCGCCAATTGTACTGATCCGGGTACTTCCTATACTTATTCCGGAGAAAATGTTTCAACAGAAATTATCTCAACGCCAGGATCTCCCAGCTATGTTTATAAAGAAGAATATTCCTATGACAATAAGCTGAATCCTCACACCAACACCAATAAGTACCTGCGAATTGTAATGGGCAGCCCGGATGTCATCAGTAAGAACAATTATATAATAGATAAAAGCAGTACAAAAACCGGTACAACTTGGACAGCCGGTGAAACCACTACTTATACTTTAGAATACAATACTGCCGGGCTCCCCGTTAAAGCCACAGGAATAGGTAGTGACGGCAAGCTTTCCGTTCTGCATACCTACGAATATACTACCCAATAACATCAAACTCTCTCCAGTCATGGGGAGTTTTTTTTTCAGAAGCTGATCCCGCTATCCGCTCATACTCCTCACGCCTTAGCTTTCCAGCACACTGTCCCCTACTCTTTCTGCCTCCTGTTCCGGGGTAACCGCTGCTATCGGGGCTATAATGAGATAATTTTAATTAATCGATAATTGAATAATGGACAATGGAAATGAATGAGAGTAATTTCTTTCACTCCCCACTCCTATTCAACAGGAACGGGCTTTAGCCCGTTTTACCACTCAATAGAATCCATTGGCTTTAGTCAAAATTTAAAAATCAATAAATACAGATCTACCGTATTTTACCCATATCTCAGTTCTATTACAGATTCTATTTAGAAAAAATGAATATCTTAGCCCCTTTAAATAAAACATTAACATGAAAAAACAAAAAGTATCGAATGCATTCATCGCGGCATCGTGGGTAGCATTAGGAGCAGGAATGATTGGATTTATTGTTGGCCTTGCGAGAGCTGAAATGCTTTTGAACGAAAAGGGGTATTATTTCACCATCCTTTTGTATGGTTTATTTGCAGTTGTCTCTCTTCAAAAAGCTGTCCGTGACAAATTAGAGAACATTCAGGTGACAGATATTTATTATGGAATCTGCTGGTTTGCAACATTATCTTCAATTGTACTACTGGCCATCGGGCTTTGGAATGCCACTATACTTCCGAGCGAAAAGGGATTCTATGCTTTTGCTTTTCTATTAGCACTCTTCGGAGCCATTGCTGTCCAGAAAAATACCCGCGACAATATGATGCAGGATTAAGATAAAAAACACTCCATACATGGAGTGTTTTTTGTTTATAAAATTCTTAATACAAGGTTATTTCGGTTAAAAATATACTAAATTTTATTTATTTTAGTTATATTTATATCACATCTAAATGATATGTACAAAAAACTTTTACCATGTATTTTTTTTATCCTGTTATTTCAGATAACAAAAGCTCAAAATGAGTTTATCACCATTTGGAAACCACAGGACACCCAACAAATTCAATTTCCGGGAAGAGGAACGAATTTCCAGGTATATTGGGAAGAAATCGGATATCCCCAGCACAACGGAATGATGAATAATGTAACCTCAACAGTAGAGTTTATCATCAACCTTGGCACTCCTTTAAACCCCAGTCCGGCTCAAGCCACTTATAGAATCAAAATAAGTGACGGAAACGGAAGTTTTGATCAGGTGAGATTCTTTGACAATACCATAATCCCCAATTACAATGGTCCACACCGTTCAAAAATCATCCAAATTACACAATGGGGAAATATAAAATGGAAAAGCTTTGACAATGCCTTTGTATATTGTGATTCAATGGATATGACAGCTACTGATGCTCCGGACCTCCGGCTGGTGACCAGTATGCGTCAGATGTTTTATCTATGCTCAACATTGGTGGGGAATACTTCTTTCAACACATGGAATACCTCAACCGTTACAGACATGTATTACATGTTTGGTGATACGAACCTCTTTAATCAGCCCCTGGGAAACTGGAACACATCCAACGTAACAGATATGTCATATATGTTTGACAACACTGCATTTAACCAGCCTCTTAGCGGATGGAATACTTCAAAAGTTATCACCATGGAACATATGTTCCATGAAGCCCGTAATTTTAATCAGGATCTTAAAGGCTGGGATACCAGTAAAGTGACCAATATGAATGAAATATTCCATGATACACTTTTTAATCAAAATATTGGAAGATGGGATCTAAGGTCCCTGGTAACAGCCACTAATATGTTTCTGAATTCTTCAATGAGCTGCCAAAATTATGACAAAACACTTGCAGAATGGAGCCAAAACGCTGTAACACCTAATAATATTAATATATCAAGCGCTTATCCTTTAATTTATTCTAACACTGCGGCTGTTTCAGCAAGAAATAATTTAATTAATAGTAAAGGATGGACTATCTCTGGGGATACTTATAATGCTTCATGCAATCTTTCAATTTCTGAAGCTGATACAAGAAACAAAGCCAGCATTTACCCAAATCCTGTAAAAGATATTATTATGCTGAAAAATATGCCGGAGGCTACCCATTATAAAATCACAGACATGAGTGGAAGAACGGTAACAAAAGACCCTTTGAAAAATGATGAAATTCCTGTGAGATTTCTGACGCCGGGAAATTATATTCTACAGATTATCACAAAGAATAAAATTCACTCCTTGCCTTTCATCAGAAAATAGCCATAAAACTAATACCATAAAACAATAAACATGATTTTTAAAAAAATCCCAACGTTCATTTTTCTTCTTTTGGTTTTCATTGTGAAAGCTCAGGATGAATTTATAACCATATGGAAACCAGGCTCTACTGTACTACCCACGTTAAATGTAGGCGCCCCATATCAGGCCAATGCTCAACAAATATGGTTTCCAGGAATTGGCGATAACTACGATATTTACTGGGAAGAGGTAGATTTTCCCCAGCACAATGGCAGCCTTACCAATGTAACTTCTACAAAGCAGGTTCTTATTGATTTTGGTACATCCATCAAAGATGGAAATGATGTCAAATACAGAGTAAAGGTTACTAACGGCAGCGGAACTTTCAAGCAAATAAAATTCGGATCTCCTCAGCTGTTTGTTGCTCCTGAACAACTCATTCCTATATGGCAGGTCAATGGAAGTGCTGATAAATTGTTAGAAATAGAGCAATGGGGTAATATCTCATGGACTACGATGAACAGTGCCTTCAGCCTATGTAAACTTATGGTGCTTACAGCAACTGATGTTCCCAAACTTGAGAACGTTGAAGATGCTTCTTTCATGTTTTTTGGTACTAACAGCTTTAACGGTGCTGCTTCCATGCAAAACTGGGATACCTCAAGAATCCAGAATTTCAGTTTTATGTTTTCCCTTTTATTTGATCCTGCACCATCCACATTAACAGATCTTTTTAATCCTCCTTATTTGGACAGCTGGAATATATCTTCGGCTACCAACCTCAGCTATATGTTTGGAGGAAGGACCGTTTTTAACCAAACTCTTAATAACTGGAACGTTTCCAAAGTAACCGACATGAGCTGGATGTTTGGCCAATGCCTAAGCTTCAATCAGCGTCTGGACAATTGGGATACTTCCAATCTTGAGGATATGCATTTTATGTTTCACATGATTCCGGTTTTCAATCAGCCTCTCAATTGGAATACGTCCAATGTTACTAATATGGCCCATATCTTTCATGGCTGTACGACCTTTAATCAGCCTTTGGAAAACTGGGATACAACTAAGGTAACCAAGATAGATCAGATCCTTACCGGTGCTTCAAGTTTTAACCAGCCGCTAGGAAAATGGAACTTAGCTTCTCTTACCGAAGCTTCTTCTGCTTTAAATATGACAGCCATTAATTGTGAAAATTACAGCAAAACACTTTTGGGATGGGCAGACAATCCCAATACGGCAAACAATGTTCCACTAGGGGTGGTAACCGGGTTT
This sequence comes from Chryseobacterium sp. 14P4.3.2, assembly GCF_057799275.1. Taxonomy (NCBI): domain Bacteria; kingdom Pseudomonadati; phylum Bacteroidota; class Flavobacteriia; order Flavobacteriales; family Weeksellaceae; genus Chryseobacterium; species Chryseobacterium sp. 14P4.3.2. The sequence goes on along the minus strand of NZ_JBYOKO010000025.1, from coordinate 15,161 downwards.
AAATATGCATCAAACGTAATAGATAAAAGAAATATCCTTATCAACAAAGGCTGGATAATAGATGGTGATACAGTCGGAAGCTGTTTATTGGCTTCATCAGATTGGAAGTTGAATAAGAAACCTCTGCTTTACCCTAATCCGGCAGTGGATGATATTCACATTGAAGGATTAAGTGACATTAAGAATTATAAAATTTATGATGCAAGTGGAAGGCTGGTAAAAGAAGGAAATCCTAACAGAGACATAATTAATGTAAGCTCGCTGCCAAAAGGAAATTATATGATACAACTTATCATGAAAGAAAAAACAATCTCTTCAAAATTCATTAAAAATTAACGATAAACTCCCCATATGATATTAAAAAAAATGTTGGCCAGCTTTTTTATTTTACTGGTATTTATAGTGAAAGCCCAGGATGAATTTATCACGATCTGGCAGCCCGCTTCTACCGTGATGCAGCCTATAAATGTAAGTGCTCCCTATCAGGCAAATTCTCAACAAATATGGTTTCCAGGAATTGGCGATAACTACGATATTTACTGGGAAGAGGTAGATTTTCCGCAACACAATGGCAGCCTTACCAATGTAACATCTACAAAGCAGGTTTTTATTGATTTTGGCACATCACTCAAAGATGGAAATGATGTCAAATACAGAGTAAAAGTAAGTAACGGAAATGGAGTTTTTAAACAAATAAAATTTGGAGATGTACAGGAAATTCCACTGCCGGATGAGATTTTCCCGGTCTGGCAGATTAACGGAAGCGCTGATAAGATCCTGGAAATAGAACAATGGGGAAACATTGCCTGGACAACGATGAACAGTGCCTTCACCCAATGTAAACTCATTCAGATCACTGCTACAGATACTCCCAATCTCAGTAATGTTGAAGATGCCTCTTATATGTTTTACGGTACAAAAAGCTTTACAGGAGCCAGCTCCATGCAAAACTGGGATACTTCCAGAATTAAGAATTTCAGGTATACGTTTGCTATTCTATTTGATACCATCATTAACTCACTTCCTGATCAGTTCAATCCACCTTATTTTAATAGTTGGAACATGTCATCAGCAACTGATCTCTCCTTTATGTTTGCAGGAAGAGGACTCTTTAACCAAACATTGAACAACTGGAACGTTTCGAAAGTAACTGATATGAAATGGATGTTTGCTCTTTGTTCAAGCTACAATCAACCTATGGATAAATGGGACACTTCAAGTCTTGAAGATATTCGTTTTATGTTCCATTTCATTCCTGTTTTCAATCAGTCATTAAGCAATTGGAATACTTCCAAGGTTACCATTATGGCTCATGCTCTCCATGGTTGTACATCCTTTAATCAGTCTTTAGAAAATTGGGATATGACCAATGTTACCAGAATAGATCAAATCCTCAAGACGACTCCGAGCTTTAATCAATCACTTGCCAACTGGAATCTGGCTACCCTTAATGACGGCATCCAGGCTTTCACAGAGACAGGAATAGATTGTGAAAACTTTAGTAAAACACTGGCAGGATGGGCAGACAATCCTAATACTGTCAATAACATTCACTTAGATGATGTAACTTCTTTGACCTATGCTTCCAATGTAATAGATAAAAGAAATATTCTTTCCAATAAAGGTTGGATGATGTCGGGTGATACTGTAGGAAACTGCTTACTGGCTTCATCAGACGTAAAATTCAGAAAAAAACTTTTACTCTATCCCAATCCCGCAGTGGATGATATTCATATTGAAGGATTAGAGGATATTAAGGGGTATAAAATTTATGATGCAGGCGGAAGGCTTATAATGGAAGGAAATCCTAATAAGGACATGATTAATGTAGGGTCTTTACCAAAAGGAAATTACATTTTGCAGCTGATTCTGAAAGAGAAAACAATCTCTTCAAAATTCATTAAAAAATAAAACAAAGAAGCCTCGCCGGAAAGCGAGGCTTTTATTTTAACTTACAAGTAAATTATTTATCAAAATGATTAGGATGCTGTGCTTTAATATCATCTACAGTTCCCAATACTTTATCTTTAAGGGAATCCTGATATTTCTGAAGGTTTTCAGCCACCTGAGCATCTGCACTTCCTAAAATCTTTGCAGCCAGAATACCGGCGTTCAAAGCTCCGTTCAAAGCTACTGTTGCTACAGGAATTCCACCCGGCATCTGAAGAATGGATAATACAGAATCCCATCCGTCTATGGAATTACTGGATAAAATCGGAACTCCGATCACAGGAAGCGTAGTACAGCTTGCTACCATCCCAGGAAGATGTGCAGCTCCTCCAGCTCCCGCAATGATTACTTTCAGACCTCTTTCTTTAGCAGTCTTTGCATAATCGAACATCCTTTCCGGCGTTCTGTGTGCTGAAACTACGGTCAATTCATATGGAATGTCCATACTTTTAAGAAAATTTGCAGCCTGTTCCATAATTGGCAGATCACTCTGACTGCCCATAATAATTCCTACCATCTTCAATTTTTATTAGATGTTCAAAGATAAAAAATTAAATCGAGGCCGGGAAACCTGAAGATAAATGCCAGCTCTCATTATTCTTTAAAAGTCGGTTTCTATCTGTATCATCAAAAATTGAAACAACTGTACCCTTTCTTTTCATGTGAAAACTGCTATTTTTGTTTGTTATACTTTATTCACCTTGAAAGATTATAAACTTATTTTCGCAGTTCTTACCGTTGCCATTGTTTGGGGCACTACCTTTTTGGCCATACGAGTGGCTGTGGAAACCATCCCGGCATGGTTCGTAGCGGGAATCCGTCAGTTTCTGGCTTCTGTTATTATGCTTTTTGTCCTTCTTTCAAGAAAAGAATTCAAATGGATTGGCTGGAAAAGCCTAGGCTATCAGATTATTTTTTCTTCCCTGATGCTGGTTGTTGCCAATGGGATGACTACCGTAGCTGAAGAAACCGTGTCCAGCAGTCTGGCCTCGCTGATCAGTGCATGCTCTCCTATTTTGGTGTTTCTGGGAAGTGTAGCAATTGGGTTACAGAAATTCAGCTTTCGGGCTCTTACGGGAGTTCTTTTGTGCTTTAGCGGAGTTATTTTTATTTTCTGGGACGGTCTTAAAGACCTTGCCAATCCTGATTACAGAATGGGAATGATTTTTCTGCTTTGTGCTATCACAGGATGGGCTTCCGGAACTATTTTCACGAAAAAATTAAATATCCAAAGCGGAAATATCACACTGAATCTGTTTTATCAGTTTCTCTTTGCAGGAATTGTTCAGATCATCCTTGCATTTTTATTTTCCAAAGATTATAACTTCGGAAACTGGACTATAAAAAGTATTTCTGCTATGGTGTATCTTTCTGTTTTTGGTTCCGTAGCCGCCTTTTTTGCATTCCACTATGCTTTAACCAAGATCTCTCCCGTACAGGTTTCTATTATGGCCTATATCAATACCATCATTGCTATATTTTTAGGATGGTTAATTATGGATGAGCAAATCTCTTTTAAGTTTATTCTTGCAGCAGTCTTTATTATCTGCGGGGTATTTATTATTAATTATAAGCCCGAAATGTTCAAAAGGCAGAAAATAGAATAGAAAAAATCGGTTTAATGGATGCTGTATTACCTCCTGAAATAGATCTATAAATAACGGTAATCAGATGAATTTATTTTTAAATTCCATTCATTTTCCTTATATTGGATACTCCAACTTTACCAATATGCTGAAAAACACATTCTTTTTATTGCTGGCAGCTTCTTTTCTTCTGATAAGCTGTGATTACAAAGAAAAAGAGAAAAATCTGACAGACAGAGAGAAACAATTATTAGAGAAAGAAAAAATATTCGCGAAAAAAGAATCCGAATACCAGTCCCTTTTAAAAATGAGAGACAGTATTTACGCAAAAAAGGATTCAGTAGTAATTGCAGCCTGGCCGGCAGAAATTTCAGGAGACTGGAATGGAAAAGTGATCTGTACAGAATCCAACTGCAGTGATTATGCTATAGGTGACCAACGGACAGATCTGTGGGAATTCGATAACGATTCTACCCAGCCTATTGCGAAAATCATCAATAATAACAACCTCGTAAGGCTTTACGCCGGCAAATTTGAAAACAACGAAATCAGACTTTCTTTCAAAACAGATTCCACTGCTAAAAAAAATGTAGAGATGAACGTTCTTCTGAATGATATTTCTGACAATAAGATCAAGGGAATAAGAACAATCACATCTGATGGCTGTACTGCCAAGTTCTCTGTTGAATTAGTACGTTCCACAAAATAAAACACCTATGATTTTACTGAGTATACACAATCTGAGTCTTCCTATTGAAGATCCGGTACTGAAATTCCTGTTGGTGCTGATCATCATCCTTGCTGCACCTTTGCTTCTAAATAAAATCAAAGTTCCGCACCTTTTGGGGCTTATCATTGCCGGAGCGGTCATTGGCCCTAATGGCTTCAATGTACTGTCCAGAGACAGCAGCATCGTAGTGACAGGAACTACCGGACTCCTCTACATCATGTTTCTCGCAGGGCTGGAGATTGATATGGGTGACTTCAAAAAAAATAAATGGAAGAGTCTCACCTTTGGTATCTATACCTTTACTGTCCCTTTTGTACTGGGATATCTGGGAGGTTATTATCTTCTTCATTTTTCAATGTTAACATCGATCCTGTTTGCCAGTCTTTTTTCTTCCCATACCCTCATCGCTTATCCATTAATCAGTAAACTGGGAATTGCAAAAAACAAAGCAGTAAACATCACTGTAGGAGGTACAATGATTACCGATATTCTGGCCTTATTGGTACTTGCTGTAATTGTCGGAATGTCTCAGGGAGACGTAGGAACAGAATTTTGGGTTACATTATCTGTTTCTTTTATAGTGTTTGCACTGATCGTATTAATTGTATTCCCTATTATAGGACGTTGGTTTTTCAAAAGAGTAGATGATAAGATATCTCAATATATTTTTGTACTGGTGATGATTTACCTTGCAGCAATGCTTGCTGAACTTGCAGGTGTGGAAGCTATTATCGGGGCATTCTTTGCAGGGTTGGCATTAAACAGACTTATTCCCCATACCTCTTCTTTGATGAACCGTGTGGAGTTCGTAGGAAATGCCATCTTTATTCCGTTCTTCCTGATCAGTGTGGGAATGCTGATTGACTTTAAAGTATTTTTTAAAAGCTGGGAAACTCTGGAAGTAGCCGGAATTATGATGGCAGCTTCTATCGGCGGAAAATATCTTTCGGCAGTAGCTACCCAGAAAACTTTCAGATTGACTAAGGAAGAAGGAAAACTTATTTTCGGATTAAGTTCTGCTTCGGCCGCAGCAACATTAGCTTCCGTAATGGTAGGTTACAATATTATTCTTTCTGAAACCGAAACAGGAGAACCTGTAAGATTACTGAATGAACACGTTCTGAACGGAAGTATTTTACTGATTTTGGTTTCATGTACCATTTCATCTTTTATTTCAATGGCCAGTGCCCAGAAAATTGCAGAAAGCGACAATGAAGATACGGTTTCAGGGGTTAGCCACGAAGAAGAAAGTATTCTTTTAGCGATCAATCATGAAAAAACGGTTGAAAGAATGGTCAATCTTGGTATTTTAATAAAAGCCCATTCCAATACAGAAGATATGTTTGCTTTAAATGTCATCAACGAAGACAAAAATGAATCTTCAGTAAAAAATGCAGAAAAACTTCTTCATCAGGCTACAGATACTGCTGCTGCTGCTGATATTAAATTACAGGCCCTTAAAAGGTATGATAATGATGTCATCAATGGGGTAAATAATGTAATTAAAGAACAGAAAATTACAGATCTTATTATCGGGCTGGAAGGTGAAAAAGGGTTCTCGCCGTCATTTGTTTATAATCTCTATAACGGATATCTTCAGAATGATGATGTGAATGTATTGGTATATCATGCAGCCCAGCCTCTTTCAACCATCAAACGGTATGCAGTGATGATTCCTGAGAATGCCCATAAAGAAGCAGGATTCTTCCATGCCCTGCTGAGAGTCTGGAACATTGCCAGAAACTCCGGGGCTACCCTTGTTTTTTATGCTCCTGAAAATATTTTGGACATCCTTCAGAAAATCATTAAAAAAGCCAACATAGAAGCAGAATTCATCATTATGAATACATGGCAGGATGGGGAAAGAACTGCAGCCCAGCTGAAAGAAGATGAAGCCCTGATCATTTTCATGGCGAAACGTGGTATGCAGTCCTATATTCCAAGAATGAGACTGATCCCTGAGCTTCTGAACAGAAATCTGAATGATAATAATTATCTTCTGATCTTCCCTTTCTCTGAATATGATAAAAACAGTCCGGAAATCCGTTCTGTAGGAAATCATGGGGATTTTGTGGAGATCGGAAATGTAATTCAGAAAATTTTTAAATAAATAGAGATGGATGGGTTAAAGGTTCCTGCTAATGAGACCGTTGTGTTACAAAAAAACTCTTTGCCAATTTTACAAATTAAGTGATACCAATAATAAACAAACTCACTCTATTATTAATCTTTAATTTTAAATATCAATTTTGTATTTTGGCAAAAAAATAACTCATGAAACAAGCTCTCAAATTTCTTTTTATTTTCGTATCAGTCATTATTTCCGCACAGGATTTGAAATACTCTGATCAGGAAATTCAAAAGAAACTAGATTCAATCAAAGTAGAAGGAAATACGCTGTTTTCCTATGAAAAAGCCTCATGGCAAGCCGGTGACTTGATGGCTAAAAACAAAAAAATAAATGGAAACACAGGTATTTACTTAACCTACAAAGTATCAGATACTACAAAAACAGTTTTTCTAAATAAGGATCAAACATCTATTCTAGCCGAGTATTCTTTTAAAAATAATCAAACGAAGACTTCAAAAGAAATTCTTGTACAAAGAGAACTTAATGAGACCGAAAAAAAATTAAAAAACATTCGTGCCACAATTATTCCGCAATTATCCAATCCACAATACGGCATAACTGTACCTCAGGGATATAATTTAAATTTGGTTATTATTCCTTTCAACGAAAACTACAAAGTATACCTGATTCCAGGTACCTCACAATCTGGAATAATTCCATTTGGCAATGATTATTTATTCATTTCAGATTCAAAAGGTGATATTATTTCAAATCAAAAATTTCATTCAAGATTAATTCCTACTATGACGTCAATGGAAAATGGAGGTACAGTTACAATGTCAACTCACAGTCATTTGAGAACTACTCCGTTTATTTCCGCGACAGATATCTGTACTTTTAAATTGTATGCACCCTTAACCAAACTAGATGAATTTAGTGTATATTCTCCCGCCTTGGGAATATATATGAAATACAATTACAAAAAAGACACTATTGAAAAAGGAGAAAAATTGTAACAAAAAAAGCTGTAGAAATAACTACAGCTTTTTTATATTTTTCAAAATGTCTACTCAGAAATCACTCTCACCATTCCTTTCACCATCACAAGCTTTTCCATCAATTCTTCACGGCAATCTGCCAAAACGTTGATGTGCCCCATCTTTCTTCCTGGTTTAGTTTCTGTTTTCCCATACAAATGAATATAGGTTTCAGGCAACTTCAGAACCTCTTCCATTCCTTCGTAGACTACTTTTCCTGAATATCCTTCTGCACCTACCAAATTCAGCATTCCGCTGTAAGTAATAGCATCCGTATCTGCTAAAGGTAAATCTTTCACCACACGGTACATCTGCTCAAACTGTGAGTTGGTATTTCCTTCCTGGCTCTGATGTCCTGAATTGTGAAGTCTTGGAGCGGTCTCGTTCACCCATATTTTCCCTTCTTTATCAAGGAACAATTCAATAGCAAAAAGGCCTGGAGAATTGACAGCGTTTAAAAACTTTTCAGTAATGATATCTATTTGCTGCTGAACATCTTCTGTCAGAATAACCGGGCATACATTGAAATCCAACAGATTCAGTTTTGGATCGGCAACCATTTCCGTTACCGGAAAAGTATTGGTTTCCCCTTTTCCGTTTCTGGCAACGATAACAGAAAGTTCTTTATCTATGTCTACAAGACTTTCAATCACTGAAGCTTCCTTCCATAAGTGCTGATAATCTTCTTCAGTTTTGATGACCTGTACCCCTTTTCCGTCATAACCGCCTGTATTCATTTTCTGTACAAATGGTAAAGACATGATGATCTTTTCCTCACTGCTCCATACTACCTGAAATTCCGGACTTGGGATATCATGAGTTTTATAAAATTCTTTCTGAAGGATCTTCTGCTGAATCGTTTTGATAATACCGGCATTGGGAACAACTCTTATTCCCTGTTTTTCAAGCTCGGCCAAAGCATCCGCATTTACGTGTTCTATTTCAATAGTGACAACATCTTTATCCTTTCCAAAGTTCAAAACTGTTTCATAATCATTGAAATTTCCCTGTGTAAAATACGAGATATTATGACATGGAGCATCAGCAGACGGGTCCAGAGTATAAAACTCATCATCATACTTTAATGCACTCTGTATCAGCATTCTTCCCAGCTGTCCGCCTCCCAGAATTCCTATTTTCATTTTTTATTTTTATTAGATTTACTTTTACTTTTACTGAACTTTATCTATTTTTAAATATCCCAGTCCTATTGTGTTTTCCTGATTTTCTACATCAGATTTTGTAAGAACAATGGAATATTTTTCTTTCATACTTGCAGGAAGAATATCATTTACATTGAAAATATCATCAATGTCTACTCCATGTTTGTCATCAATATGACTTACGGCACCTTCAAATCCCATAGTCTGGTAGAATTCTGTACCTCTTGCTCTTTTCACGATTTCTCCCATGGATTGTCCCACCATTAAATGCTGTTCATGAAATTCTTCAAAAAAACCTGGCTTGTACCCTCCCAGATTCAGGAAATACAACTGTTCTTCAGATGATTTTTCTCCTTTCTCCACAATTTTCACTTCGTATCCGTCTGCAAATTTCACTTCCTGATGGCAGTCAATATGGATCTTTCCTTCCGCTTCCTTCCAGAAATCCTTCATATCAGGCACCAAATCCTTTAGATTTTCAGCAATTCCGAAAAATACATCGTGCTGTTCAATGTTTCTTCCTGCAGGGGTTGCCCCAAGGATGACATAAAATAATTTGACCTCATTTTTCATGCATACAAAAATACGTTAAATTTATCTTTTTCAAATGTTTGGCAGACTAACACAATAATTTTATATTTGTAACATTATTTGTAGTATGTCAGAAATTATCATACTCTTCCTTGGTGCTATTTCCGCCGGCCTTTTAGGCTCACTGACGGGGTTAGGAGGAGGAGTTATTATCATTCCTTTATTAACGCTGGGTTTCGGCGTTCCAATGCACTATGCAATCGGTGCTTCGCTTATTTCTGTAATCGGAACTTCTTCCGGTGCAGCTGTGGCATTTGTGAAAGAAGGCTTTACCAATATGAGGATCGGAATGTTTCTCGAAATAGCCACCACAACAGGTGCTGTTATGGGTGCCTTAGTTTCAGGAATGCTTAATCCCAATACAATTGGGATCATTTTTGCGAGCATTCTCCTTTTGACAGTTGTTTTAAATCTTAAAGGAAAACCCGATCATCAGGAACCTTTAATAAAAGGAAGCATCGAAGAAAAGCTCAAACTTTACGGGACATTTCCCGATAAAGGAATTTTGAAAAACTATTCCGCAAGAAATACAGTTCCTGGATTTTTGATGATGATGTTTGCCGGAGCAATGTCCGGGCTTTTAGGAATAGGTTCCGGGGCCTTGAAAGTATTGGCAATGGACAATATGATGAAGCTGCCTTTTAAAGTATCTACTACAACAAGTAATTTTATGATTGGAGTAACTGCTGTAGCAAGTGCATTAATCTATTTCCAGAGAGGTGAAATCATCCCCGTAATTGTAGCGCCTGTATTAATCGGGGTGGTGATAGGAAGTTTCATAGGTTCAAAAACGCTGATGGTTTCGAAAACGAAGAAATTAAAAGTATTTTTTGCCATTGTGATCACTCTTTTGTCCATTTATATGATGTATAACGGTATCAACAAAAGTTTCAGATAATGAAAAAGAATTTTACAGACGTAGATCTTAACCGTTCGGTAGGAAATCTTCTGAGACTGGGTGTTATTTTATCCGTAGCCACATCATTGATCGGTTTTATCAAATTATTTCTGGAAGGTTTTGAAATGCCTAAAAAGTACACTTCGCTGGACATAGGCAGTTCTTCAGAACAGGTATGGGCACACTTCTGGAATTCTTTGTGTAAGGGTGAAGGAATGGCTATTATCCAGCTGGGAATACTTCTGCTGATCTTTACTCCGCTGATGAGAATTGTTTTTGCTTTAATAGGCTATTTAAAAGAAAAAGACTACGTATATGTAGTCATTTCTTCAATTGTCCTTGCTATTATGGCGGGAAGTTTCTTTGCGGGTTACGCTCATTAATTTTTACATTTCATAAAACTCCAGTGGGAGCTGATCCGGATCTGCGGTAAAGAAAAATTCTTTTCCCGTGAATTCATCTATACGTATTTCCTCACAGCTTACCCCTTTTTCTATCAATTCATTTCGCTTTTCTGTAACATTTTCTACAGAAAAGGCAAGATGTCTTAAACCACAAGCTTCCGGGCGTGAAGGTCGCTGAGGAGGATCTGGAAACGAGAATAATTCAATCACATAATGATCTCCGATAGCCAGATCAAGTTTATAAGACTGCCTTTCTTCCCGATATACTTCCCGAATAATATTCAGATCTAAAATTTCTGTATAAAACTTTTTTGATACTTCATAGTCTGAGCAGATAATAGCTATATGATGGATCTTCATTTTCATGTCTTACGTATTGGTTTAATTATTTAATGTCTTTACATTGATCTTTTCTTCGTGTATCAATAATATATTGAATCTTCCATTCATTATTTTGCTTTACCAATTGAAAGCTGTTGGCTCCGCAATGTAAAAATTTTTCTTTTAAATAAAAGGAATAGGGTGTAAATATGCTTGCCAGAATCCCATCTGTATGAATGGCTTCTATCGTAATTCTTTCATCCAGATCACCCTTTGAAAATTTAGAAATAGATGTGATAAAATCCTGTATATGATCACTTTTTACACTTCCGTCTTTTGCGACTGTTTGAAGAATTGCATTTTCTGTGAAAACAGATTTCAATAATTCAGGATCTGCATTTTTCATCGCGAGAAAGAGATTGCGGACAGGCTTTTCTATTTCCTGATTTTGCTGCCCGAAACAAGCTGTGCCGAGCAGCAAAAAGATACCTGCTATTTTATTCATTTTCTTATTCTATAAATTGAAGTTGTTTAAACTTATTTTGAAAAAAAAGTTCCGAGAAAATCAGCAATTTTGGATTGCAATTTAAAAGACTAATAATCTGAAACTCATCAGCAAAGATAAAATAGAGAAATGGATTTTACCCCATTTAAGCAAAGGGAAAAGAGGATTTTCTACGAAGTTTGACTTGGTAAAAATAATTCAGACCATTATAAAACGGCTGAAAACTGGTTGCCAATGGCGGGAAATTTCGTTAAAGGACTATTTCGGGAAAGAAAAAATAAGCTGGCAAAATGTGTATTATTTTTTTAATAAATGGAGCAAGGATGGCAGCTTCAGGAATATTTGGATTCATCTTTTGAATCGTAACAAGAGGATTTTGGAGATGTCCTGTACTCAGCTTGACGCAAGCCAAACCCGATGTAGAATGTACGGAGAATCAACAGGATATCAAAGCAGAAAATCGGCGAAAACCAGCAATATAATTTTCCTTTGCGACAATCGTGGTCAAATGATTTCGATGGGAAATCCCAGAAGAATCTGCACTTTTTGGTGTTTTCCTTAAGACTAATTAAAAGTTTAAACAACCTCATTAACAACTTTTCTATTTTTAGATTTCATATTGTTTTTATTTTAGATTTAAAAATTCAATATAGCTGATTGAATATCCTCTTGTAGTTCTTTCACTTGTTCCAAAGTAATTTTTCTGCCTTTCTGTTTTTCATTTTTGAAATTATCATCCTCACCAAGCAGTCGGGGTTCATTTTTTATATCTGCGCTAAGAACCAGGTCTATCATAATTTCTATATTTTTCCTTCAGCACATAATTAGCCGGGTGCAGCGAGAGTTTTGAAATATCAATATCCCATAAAGGATCACTTTCATTGACCACCATCAAATTTCTGTCTGATAAATCAAATTTTTCTACAAAACAACAATAGAGCAATTTACTCATTACAACCCGAACATATTTTCCTTCATTACTTAATGTACATGATAGAGAATACGTTTTTTCATTATTAATAATCAGTTTTTGGGATAATATTTTTTCCTGCAAAAACATAATTCGTCCTTTTGAAATCCAACCACTTAATCTTTTTATCCTACCCTTATTAGATAAGACAAATCGAGATTCAAAACCGGAAATGGGAACTGGAGCCCAGTACTCTCCGGGAAGATCTTTAACTGACAAGTTAAAACAGGAAGGAGGATTACCCTTGTCGATTATGGGCTTACCTAGCTTTTCCCAAAGATACTTATTAAGTGAACCATTTAAGGTATCTGACATTTTGACCATGTAAAAATCCTCTTTTTTGGGAGGATTATTTCGCAAAAACCATCGAAATGTTCCTGAGGTTAGGATATTTTTATTGATAACATCCATAATGCTTTCGCAAGCAATACCTAATTTTTCTTCTACAGCATATATACTTTCAAAACTAGCGATAAATTCTCCTTCTACAGTATATTGACTGACAGGCTTCATATAATCAATATGTACGTTTCTTGATCGGTTCTTGCGAAAGATAGTAAGACGTTTCTCTTTGACTGAAATTTTCTCTAAATTGCTGCTATGTTTATTAAATACGTTATTATCCTTACATGAAATCACAAAAGAACGATCCTCGACATCAAATTTTTCTACAAAGTGATAGTACACCAAGCGAGCAACAGATCTTGTATACTTATGACCTTCCAGAGATAATCCACAGTGAACATTATAAACATACTCTTTAAGATATTTATTATACTGTCTGGTAAAACGCAACTTTCGGATTTTTTCGGAAACCCAATGTTCTACTCCTAATGATATATGAGAAAGACGACTCAGGCTCTTTAACCTTCCATAATTGGATATTTCATAATTCTCAAAACCTTCAATCGCCTTCCATTGTTCACCAGGAAGGTTTTCTAGGGAATGGTTATAGAGAACTTCTTTTACATATTTATCCTCTAGTTCATGTGGTAGTTTCATAAAATAAAATTTTTAAAATATCCCCGGATCTTTTACTTCATCGTTTTTGAGATTTTGTTATCTATTGCTAAACTTGTTAACTATAAGACATTTCTTTTTCATTGTCTTTTTACTGATCAGCTGTAAATAACACAAAACGTCCTTCAGATGCTGCATTTTTCCAAAATTTCACAGAGTTTTTAAACCATGTCCATGTATATTCAAAATCATCTTCACTTAAGAATTCCGCATACTCTTTATCGTCAGATTTAATTTGACCGTATCCCTCTTTTAAATCTTTTATAGAGACTTTTTCGATAGCTTTGGCTATTTCTACGACCTGTTCTGGTGTTTTTAAAGACATAATATAATCATTTTTATGATAAATTTTTTGTCCACCCAAAATGACATGATTAAGTGGAAAAGTTCCATTGTCCCACTCAAGTTTCCCATCTGTTAAACTTCTATGTAATCCGTCCCAAGATTGATCAACCTCTGCAAATCTTTCAGGTTCATTTTCCATAAATTCTTCTTCAATATCTTCTTGCAGGAATTCTAACCTGTCTTCGTCAGACTTAAAAGATTTTAGTTTTAAAGCTATTTTTTCGTCAAGCGAAAAAAGTACACCTAAACATCCCATATTTTACTTTTTTTTGTTAGTATCAGCCGTTACACACCTGCAGCGAATTTTCAAATTTATACATTTTGCTAATCATAACCATCATATTTAAATACAGAAACAATTGTTGAATTATTTTCTAACACAAATCGCGTTGTTATGTTTATATTGCTATTAACAATCTTGGATATGCCATTATAATTATTAATGGCATTGGTTTTCGCTTCTTCAGTAACACCTGCACCATATACAGTTGATCCAGCAGGCGGAGCAACAAGAAATATTTTTGTTGACCCCCATTCTAATCCTTCCAGCTCTCTACCATCAACCACTCTGTTTTCTGAGAAATTGTAATGCGACTGATAAGCATATTTTTCACTAAGCAGATCTATATTGAAAAACCTTCCTATTGCAGGATCATAATTTCGCCATTTAAAAGAGCTCCACTTGGTATCCTCCTGTTTTTCCTGTCCCTGGGTGGAATACCTGTAGTTTTGGGAGATTGAGTTGACATGAACAAGACAATATTGAATAAAAAGCCAAGTTGGATTAGAAACCCCACTTGGCAAATTGGTTAATAAAACAAATAGTATTGTTTAAATAACTTCCTTTAAAATTTACTTCTGGTTATTTGATACTACTCATCATACTTTTTGACCTTCCAATTATCTCTATCATCTTCTCTATAGGCATGACTTCCATTATCAATTCCTAATAATTCTTTTAAGGTTGGATCAATCTGTAAAATCTCATCTAAACTAATAACCCTAGCATCTTCTTCAGAAATATTTTCTTCATTCCCAAAAAATTGCCATTCTCCATCAGCATCCTTAAAAACAGAAACAATTGCTGAATTATTTTCTAACACAAATCTGGTTGTTATTACTGTGCCCCTTAAATTTACCATAATTTTTATACTCTACTTAGTATGGAAGTGTTGAAGCATCCTCATCAATTTCTTTTCCTTTATCATCAAATAATCTATACAAACGTTTTAATTCAGATAGTAACATTTCTTCAAAAGAACTCCATTGAACTTTAGAGGTTGCATCATCAACCGCACAGCAATGAACAATATTAGTGTCCTTATCGATGTATAAAAGAGAACCGTCCCATTGATAACCGCCAATAAAGAAATAATTATCTAGAGAGTTTTCTGGTCTTTCATACAGATTTGGTGTTACAAGAGAAAAAGGTTGCCTTGAATTTGCTTTGGGATCACGGGTCAAGTGCCTTCTAAATCCATCTAAACTAAGAGTAGAAGAGAGAAAATTGCCTCCATTACTATAGTCCATTAAAAAATGCTTATAATTTTCAGGAATTGTAGTGTTTAAT